>CAZGYS010001011.1:0-1512 GCA_964530305.1 uncultured Leptospiraceae bacterium | reverse complement strand
GGGCACGGAGTACGCGCGCCTGGGTGCCGAGAGACATGTCGCAGATTTCGTCCAGGAAGAGCGTGCCGCCGTCGGCCAGTTCAAACTTACCGACCCTTTGTTCCGTAGCGCCCGTGAACGCGCCCTTCTCATGTCCGAACAGTTCGCTCTCGATCAGTTCCTCGGGAATGGCGGCGCAGTTGACTTCCACGAAGACGCCGTCCGACCGGCGGGAATTGGCGTAAATGGCGCGGGCCACCAGCTCCTTGCCGGTGCCGTTTTCGCCGTAGATAAAAACGCGGGCATTGGTACCGGCGGCCTGAGCGATGGCCTGTTTGACTTTCTGGACCTGTTCGGAACCGCCCACGATCTCGTCATGGTCCAGTTCGACTTTCTCCGGCGGCTTGCCGTTTTGTTCATCGAGTTGGAGAACCGCCGCGATGCGGGCCAGCACATTATCCAGGGAGAGCGGCTTCTCCAGAAAATCCACCGCGCCTTTCTTGGTGGCCGTCACGGCCTGTTCAATGGTTCCGTGGCCGGAGATCATCAAGACCGGCAGAGCGGGATACTCTTCCTTGATTTTGTCCAGGATTTCCAGGCCGTCTTCCTTGCCCATCCAGACATCCAATAGAATGAGCGCCGGCCGCTCCCGTGCCAGGGCCTTGAGCATGGTCTTACCCGAGGCGAAGGAAGCCACCTGGTAGTCCTCGTCTTCCAGAACATCCGTCAGCGATGCGCGAATGCTCTTGTCGTCGTCTACAATAAAGATTTTCATCTTCGTGCGCGGCCGCTTTCGGACCGCCGGTAAACATCCATGGAGGCCCCGGACCCTGCAAGGAGTTTTTGGCGCGCCGCCATGGGCTCGCGGTTCATCCTCGAATGCGAAACAGAATCGTAAACTCGGCACCGCCCAGGGGCGAGCGTCCGACGAAAATGCGCGCGTCGTGATCCAGGACGGCCCGTTCCACCAGGGCCAGACCCAGACCGCTACCGTGTTCGCCCTTCGTGGTAAAATAAGGTTCGAAAACGCGATCCTGCATGGCGTCGTCGATGCCCGGGCCGTTGTCCTCGACTTTCAACATGACGAACTGACGAATCCCGCGCCTCTGAGTACCGGTACTGATGCGAATGCGCGGCGTGACTCTTTGATCCTCGGGAATGGACTGAATCGCCTCGATGGCGTTTTTGATCAGATTATTGATCATGCCCATCATGATGGTTTTGTCGATGGGAAACTGAGGCAGGTTCTGATCCAGCTCCATATGAATGCCCACTTCCGCGGTGCCGCGAAACAAATTCACGGCCTCGGTGACGATGCGATCCAGGGATTGGGGTTCCGGCCGGGCCGCCGGAAGGCGCGCGAAATCGGCGAACTCCTTGACCAGATGCTTCAGAACGTTTACTTGCTCGATGATGGTCGCCGCGCCGCTGCGAACAATCTTATTGAGGTTGCCTTTTTCCGGATGTTCCAGGCGGCGAATCATGCGCTCGGCGGCCAATTGGATCGGCGTTAACGGGTTTTTGATCTCATGG
>CAZGYS010001010.1:0-1512 GCA_964530305.1 uncultured Leptospiraceae bacterium | reverse complement strand
GCGGCGATACGCCTACAAGATAGTAGCCGCCGTCCGGCGTGGGACCCAGCACCAGGTCGTGATCCTCCAGGGCTTGCGCGGCTTTCTCCGCCGTCTCGGGCGAATACAGGGGAATGTCCGTGCCCGCCAGCAGCACGGCATGATCGGAACTCCCCGCCGCGCGATGCAATGCGTCCGCCATGCGTAGGCCCAGATCCGCGTTCACCTGGATTTCAATTGCTTTGAAGGCGGGCAGAGCCTCATGGAGTAATTCCAGTTTCTCATCGCCGGCGCTGAACAGAACCGTACTTCCGGGATCAAAGGCGCCGACCACTCGTTGCAAAATTTCCCGATAGATGTCCCGGGCCCGTTCCATTCCCAGGAAGTTTCCCAGGCGGGTCTTCACCTTTCCGGCCACGGGAGGTTTGCAAAAGAAAATCTGGGTATAAGAAGAACTCATATTATGAATGGGACGGTCAGCCTGGCCTCGGGCCGGGGTCGGTCAACTCCTTAGTCGCGTCGTGTATTAGTTTGATGCTTGCCGGCCCATTGTGTTTCGGGAAATTGAAGGAATATGAAATCACCGCGCCTGGAAATCGAATACTGCACGCAGTGCCGCTGGTTGATGCGAGCCGCCTGGATGGCCCAGGAGATTCTCACGACTTTTCCCGATGATCTGGGTGAAATCGCCCTGCAACCGGGAAAAGGAGGCATCCTGGAGGTGCGCCTGGACGGCGATTTGCTTTTCTCCCGCAAGGACGCCGGCCGCTTTCCCGAGACGAAGGAACTCAAGCAGATGATCCGGGATCACATAGATCCGGAACGCAACCTGGGCCACAGCGATCGCAAGGAAGCTCCCGAGCCCAGTTCTTGAAGCGGGTAGAAGCGAGTATGAGCCGGCCCACGCAATACTATACTCCATTGGAGGACGGACGCATCCAATGCGATGTCTGTCCCCGGCTGTGTAAACTGAACGAAGGGCAGCGCGGTCTGTGCTTCGTGCGCGCCCGCGAAAACGACGCCGTAGTGCTCAAGACCTACGGTCGCTCCAGCGGTTTCTGCGTTGACCCCATCGAGAAAAAGCCCTTGAATCATTTTCTGCCGGGAACGCCGATCTTGAGTTTCGGGACGGCGGGTTGTAATCTATCCTGTCGGTTTTGTCAGAACTGGGACATCAGCAAGTCCCGGGAAATGGATACCCTGGCGGACGAGGCCTCGCCGGAGAAAATCGTGCGCGCGGCGAAATCCCTGGGCTGCAAGAGCGTCGCCTTCACGTACAATGATCCGATCATCTTTCTGGAATACGCCCTGGACGTTGCCCGCGCCTGTCGCGAAAGCGGAATTAAAACCGTCGCCGTTACGGCCGGTTACGTACGCGAAGAACCCCGCGCCGAATTCTTCGAGCACATGGACGCGGCCAACGTCGACCTGAAGGCGTTCACCGAGACCTTCTATAAAAAGATCTGCGCCGGGGAACTCGCGCCGGTGCTGGAAACCCTGAAGTATCTCAAACACGAAACCCGGACCTGGTTT
>CAZGYS010001009.1:0-1532 GCA_964530305.1 uncultured Leptospiraceae bacterium | reverse complement strand
CCCCGTTGCCCCGTTGCCCCGTTGCCCCGTTGCCCCGTTGCCCCGTTGCCCCGTTTCACCCTTTCCTGAGCCTCCGCGTCACGATCATCCGCAACGTAGAGAAAAAGTAGCGCCACAGTTCACCCTTGCTGGGACCGGCCGTCACGTCATAGGCCTGATAGTAAGAGACCGGAATTTCGATGCAGCGCATGTGATAGCGCATCATCTCGATCATCATTTCCAGGGAAAAGGTCTTATCCTCGGCCTTGAGATCATCCGCCATGCGAACGAAAGCGTCCTTCCACACCGCGCGATAAATACAGCCGATATCCGTAAAGCGCGGCTCCCGGCCCCACCACAGAACCTCCACCAGCTTGCCGAGAAAAACATTCAACCAGCGATACAGGGGACGCAGGTTGGAACCCTGCTCGATCATCTGCCGCGTCGTGCGAGTGCCCACCGCCATGTCGCAGTCCTTGACGTATTCCATCAACTTGGGCAGGTCATGGGCGCGAAAGCTGCCGTCCGCCATGGTAAGCACGATGAGATCTCCCTTGCATTCCTCCATGGCGGCGTAAATGGCGCGAGCCTGGAACGGGCCGGCGGGGCCGCTTTCCTCGCGGATCACGCGCATGGCGCCCCTGCGTTTTGAGGCGATTTTCGCCGCGGCCTCGGCCGTGCCGTCCTCCGAACCCATGTCCACGACGATGATCTCATGAGCGACGTCCTTGAAATCATTGAGCACGTCCGGCAAAGTCGCCGCGTTATTGAAAGAAGGTACGACCAGACTTACGCGATTCTTGCTGAACGATTGACTGCGCAGGAAATAGTTCACCGCGTAGTAGTCCGCCAGGGAGTTGATGTTAAAATATAGTCCGCCCACGTCCCGCGCGAAGACTTCCCCCGTTTCCCGGGCCATGACGTCGATGACGTCGGTCAGCTCGACGACGCCGCTGCGTTTAGAGGGTTCGGTGCGATCAAAAAAATCAAAGAAGTCGGCGCTGAAAATATAAGTGCCCAGCCCCGCCAGATTGTTGGGCGGATTACGGGGCTTTTCGATGAGCTTCAGGACCTTGTCTCCCTTCAACTCCACCGAATAGTTCTTGCGAATGTGCGAAACCAGATCCGTTTTCCATACGGCGATCAAGGCGGCGGCCTTGCTCTTCGCGCTCCAGGTCTTTTTCAAGCCCGCGTGATCCGTTTCGTGATAGAATTCATCGCCCAGGATCAAGGCGAAGTCCTCATCAATACGATCCCGCAACTGGGCGACGTCCGACGCCAGGCCGTTTTGTGTCCAGGGCACCGCTTCGATTTCGCGGTCCGGATACTTCGCGCGAATCGCCTCGACTTCCTCCACGACGATTTCAGCCAGGTGACCGACGATGACGTAGAGTTTCCGCACGCCCAGCACCTTGAACTGGATCTCGGCGTTCTTCTCCAGGATGGTGCGCTCCTGGAACCGAAACATGGGCTTGGGAATAAAGGATGTACGCGGATAAGCCCGGGTTCCTTTTCCGGCCGCGGCAATCACTCCGACTCGGAGCTTGCGTTTT
>CAZGYS010001008.1:0-1533 GCA_964530305.1 uncultured Leptospiraceae bacterium | reverse complement strand
CCTGCTCCGCGGCCACGGCCAGTTCGATGGCCTGATCCACGTCGGGCACCCGCGTCACGGGCAGGACCGGCATCAATTGCTCGGTCCATACCAGCGGGTGATCATTGGGCACGTCCGCCAGCACGCACTTGACGTCTTCGCCTACGTTGATGCCGATTTCGCGCAGAATGATGTTCGCGTTCTTACCCACGAACTTCTTGTTGGCGTGGCCGCCGCAACCGGGGCTGCCCTGATCCGAAAGGACGATATTGGTCAGTCGCTCCGTCTGGGCCTTGTTAATCATGTAAGCGCCGGCGGCACGCATGGATTCGATCAAACGGTCCGCCACCGAATCCACGACGATGACTTCTTTTTCATCCGTGCAGATCACATTGTTGTCGAATGAATGCCCCAGCACGATGTCCCGGCCGGCTTTTTCAATGCGCGCGGTTTCGTCCACGACCGTCGGGGGATTTCCGGGACCGCCGCAGATGACTTTCTTTCCCGATTGAAAGGCCGCCTTCACCACGGCCGGACCGCCGGTAACGACAATCAAGTCGATGCCCTTATGTTTCATCAGGGCGTTCGCGGATTCGATGGTGGGAGCGGCCACGCTCGTAAGAACGTTGGTGGGGCCGCCCGCGGCGACGCTGGCGCGATTGATCAAGCGAATGCAATGAGAACTGACGCCCTTCGCGCTTGGATGAGGATTAAAAACTCCGGTATTGCCGGCCGCCAGAAAACCGATGCCGTTATTGATGATGGTTTCCGTGGGATTGGTCGTGGGCGTAATGCTGCCCACCACGCCCCAGGCAGCGCGCTCGATCAGAATCATGCCGTTGTCGTTCGTGAAGGCATGGGTCTGCATGTGTTCGACGCCCGGCGTCTTATTGATGACCAGTAGATTCTTGATGACCTTGTCTTCGACCCGACCCAGGCCCGTTTCGCGTACGGCCATCTCCGCCATGGCCCGGGCATTGTCCCGCATGGTCTGGCGAATGGTTTCAATAACCTTGATGCGATTGCGCAGGCTCAACTCCTGCCACTGGTGAAAAGCCGTGCGCGCCGCGGCGGTCGCGTCGTCGATGTTTTGAAAAACGCCGTCGGCCAGGTAGTTCGCGTCCCGCGAAGAGGGCTCCACGTTCCGAGGGCCCTGGTCCTTGATTTGCGCGACAACCTGATCCACGATGGCGGCGACTTGATTTTCCGATATGTTCATCATGCTTCTCCCGTGACGCCTCCGGACATCAGGCCGGAACGGCCGCGCCTCGCATGTTTCCAATGATATTTAAGAAGGACTCGGCTTCCAGCGAAGCGCCGCCCACCAGCGCCCCGTCCACATCCGGCCGCGAAGTTAATTCCGCCGTGTTCCCCGGCTTGACCGAACCACCGTATAGAATACGGAGGCCTCCGGCGATTTCAGAGCCGTAAAGGTTTCGCGCCAGATTACGAATGAACTCATGCGCTTCCTGGGCGTCCGCCGCGCTCGCCGTGCGCCCGGTGCCGATGGCCCAGACGGGTTCATAAGCTATGACCAGGTCCCCGGGCCCGCGC
>CAZGYS010001007.1:0-1569 GCA_964530305.1 uncultured Leptospiraceae bacterium | reverse complement strand
ACACGACGCTCTTCCGATCGATCGGAAGAGCGTCGTGTAGGGAAAGAGTGTACACGGTCACCAGCGCCGCCGGCACTCCGTGTCCGGACACGTCCGCCAGAAAGACGGCGCGCAAACCGCCGGCCGCGGGCAGCACGTCGAAGAAATCGCCGCCGACTTTTTCCTTGTACTGGTGCCGCGCCACGATGCGCCACTCCGGAAAGTCCAGGGGCGTGCGTGGTAGAAACCCCTCCTGAATCCGAGCCGCTACATCCAGATAGAACTGCATGCGCCGATCTTTTTCGCGCAGATTTTCCAGGGAATGATTCAAATCCACGGTCCGTTCCCGGACCTGTTTTTCCAGACCCTGCTTCAACCGCAGTTGCGCCTCTTCCTTTTCCTGTTTCAGAAGGTTAATTCGATCCGCCAGCGCGAAAGACAACAACACCACTTCCAGGGCCGAACCGATTTGGATACCGTAGTTGGAAATAAAGTTGGAAGGCAACACCTCCGCGTTCTTGAGACCCAGGGCCGCCGCGCTGAGCAACAGCACGCACCAGGCAATGAGATAGTAGACCGCGGGACGATACCCCTGATAAGCCCGCACCGCGCCGGAGACCAGGCAAACCGAGGTAATGGAGAGAATGAAGACATTGCCGACTCGGACGACGAGCGAAGTAACGGGGAGGACCAATACCAGCACGACATAGATGGAAATCGCCGCGGTTAAGAAACGGAGCAGCCTGTCTCCCAGACGACCATGCTTTCCCAGATTCAAAAACGACCGGGTGAACAACATGAGAAATACGAAGTTCAATCCCACGAAAACCGGAATGGAGCGATTATTCCAATCACTCGCGCCCGGCCAAAGATATTCAATGGCCAGGCCCTGAAAACACATCTGCCCCAGCGCAAACGCAATCACGTACAATGAATAGTATAGATAGGGACGGTCGCGAACGGTGAAGTACAAGAACAAATTATACAGAGCCATGACCAGCAGCAGGCCGTAAAAAAAGCCCAGCAGATATTGCTCCCGCCTTTCTCCCGCGCGAAAACCGTCCTCGGTGTGGATGCGAATGGGAATTTGCATGAAACTGGTCGTGCGTACGCGAAGAAACACCTCCCGCGTTTCCCTCGGCGCCAGTTCCACGCGAAAGACGTGATTGCGATGGGGCACGTCACGAAACGCGAAAGGCCGCGAATCCCCGGAGCGCTTTACCACGACGGTCTCACCCCGGGGAATGTAGAGCTCTACCTGATCCAGGGCGGGGTAGGCGATTTCCAGCAAGCGTCGGGCGGATCGGTCGGAGTGATTCCGTAACTTAAGCCGCCCCCAGAAAATCGAACTGGAGGAGCCGAAATTCAGAGTGCCCGAACCGGCGGGGCGAAATCGGGACTTCCATGGATCTTCGCGCAATCGAAAAAAGCCGGGGTCCTGCTTTAGACGCAGATACTCGATCCGCTGGGAAGCGAAATCGCTTTCAGCGCGCAGCTCCGGGTTGAAAACCTGGAACCAGGTCGAACCGAGCGCCATGCCCGTGATGAAAATAATTAAGCGCGGAGTACGGGGCACTCTTCCCCTCTAAT
>CAZGYS010001006.1:0-1570 GCA_964530305.1 uncultured Leptospiraceae bacterium | reverse complement strand
GTCTTCCGAATTAGGCCGCTTTTGATCGCTATGGTCCCATGGTGGCGGCCGGCGGCCTTGCGCCCGATCCAGACCAGAGTACTTTTCCGCGGAACTACGCTATACGCCTTCTGGGCGGCTCCGGCCTCCGACCAAACAACCAGCGTCCCGCTCAATAATATCGCCCACGCGAATCCCTTCATGACGGACCTCCCAAACACAAGATTCTTCATTAACGTAGTTTACCTCGCAGAGCATGACTCCCCGGAAAACGCCGCAGCCCCCGCCGCCAGACAACGCGCGCGCTTTTCATATCTCCCTTGTTCTTATGATATTCTCCCAGGTATACATATGTGTTCGCGTACTCCGGCCGGCTCGCCGCCCGCTCCTGCTCGGTGATTAAATTTTCCAGCATGTTCCTTCCCCGGGCAATGGTTTTCCTGCGCCCGGAATAAAGATAGAGTACGGCCAGGGCCAGACGGGCATTCCAGTTACTCCCATCGATCTTGAGCGCCCGGCGCAAATGCTTGTCCGCCTGCTCCGCGAGATCATATTGGCGAAAACGCGAAGACGCGTACTGAGCCGCGATGGAAAGCAAGATACCGTGCAAAGCCCGGGCATCAGCGTCCCGGGGCCGTGCGGCGGCGAACCTGGCGGATTGCTTCAAAACGGGCTTCATGTCCGGACGCCTGGCCAGGAAATCCAACCAGCGCTCGCCCGCTTCCGTCCAGGGGCCGGCGCGATGAATCCTTTCGAGAACAACCTGGAAATCCGGTGCCCGGCGGCCACCCGACGGATCAGCGGACATGAGCCAGGTCAGACGAGCGGCTTTCCTCAGCGCTTTCATATCCCCCGGGCGATCCGGAATAATCGTCATGTAGAGTTCCGCCATTTCATCGGCCGATTTCCAGCCCCAGCGAATGCGGTCCGGCGGCGAATTGGGATTCGCGGGATTCTTCAAGGAATTATCGAAGCTGAACTCGACGTCGATACGACTGCCGGCGGGAACACGAAGCGGCGAGCGAAGAAAATAGATACTCTGCCAGCGCAGGTCCCAGTCATTGACATGCAGAATCGTTCTCCGCCTTCCATTGGGATAAATCAAGGTCGTGCGCGACTCCTTCCCGATGTAGTGCATGTGAGGCGCGATATCGATCAAGGTGAAAGTTTTCGGCACCCGCATGGTAATTTTGCGCCGATAGTTTTCCGCGCCGGCGGGAATGTCCAGATCCTGCGTACCGACAAAAAGGCCCTCCGCATAACGCTTCACCGGCTTATCGCTGAAATAAAACGCGATTTGACTTTGATCCCTGGTCGCCTTGCCGCTTAACTGATAGTGAATTTCCAGGACGATATCGCCGCCGGCGGGCAGATCAATACCCAGACCTTCCGGCAGTTTGTAAGGATCCGAACCCGGCGCCCAGGCTCCCAGGGAACCGGCCCCGTCATAACTCATGAAACTACCCGTGCCGAACACCGAGAAACCGGGAGCCGGATCCTTCGCGTCCATGGCCCGGGCGCGACCACCATAATCGACGAAAAAATTGCAATGATGGACGACGCTCGCGTCTCCCGGGCGAAAGTCGATGGC
>CAZGYS010001005.1:0-1573 GCA_964530305.1 uncultured Leptospiraceae bacterium | reverse complement strand
GGTTATACGAAATAAACCGGAGGCGCTTGACTGAAGGCATGGCGCAAACCGAATCGCATTCGTGGTGAGCACTCGGGATACGCATGTCGGGAATCACGCCGGCGGCCGACGCGGGCGCCTTACGGTTGGGGCGGTCCGCGAACGTCCCCGGCCCCAGCACCAAACAAGCCGCCGCCACGAACAGGGCGCATTTTACCGGGCGCTTCAACAGCGTCATATTCGTTCCCTCAGGAAATTCGCCTCAAGTTCGTGTATTCGGTGGAAGGCGATCGATTCTCAGGATAGTCCGTGTTGTAGTGCAGCCCCCGACTCTCCTTACGCATTTGCGCCGATTCCACGATGAGCCGTGCCACCAGCGTCAGGTTTCGCAATTCCAGAATCTTATTTTGAATTACCGTCCGGCGATAAAAATCCTCTACTTCCTCGTAGAGCAGGCGAATGCGCCGCAGGGCTCGGTCCAGGCGTAAATTGGAACGCACGATACCGACGTAATCCCACATGATCTTGCGAATTTCGTCCATGTTGTGACGCACGAGAATCCATTCTTCCGCGTTCTCCAGGCCTTCCTTGCTCCAGGGTTTCACGGCGATTTGTTCCGGCTTCAGAGACGAAAGCCCGGGGCCCACACCGACCTGTTCATCGGCGCCGCCTTCCTCGATGTAACGCGCAATGCGGTCCGCGAAGACCAGACCTTCCAGCAAGCTGTTGGAAGCCAGGCGATTGCCGCCGTGTACCCCGGTGCACGCGACTTCGCCCGCCGCGAAGAGTCCTTGAATGTTCGTGCGCCCAGACAAATCCGTCTTAACGCCGCCGCACATGTAGTGGGCCGCGGGAACGACGGGAATGCGGTCCCGGGCAATGTCGATGCCCAGTTCCAGACAGTGGGCGTAAATATTAGGAAACTTACCCATCAGGGTTTCCCGACTTTCATGGGTGACGTCCAACCACACGTGCTTCGCGCCGGTGCGTTTCAGTTCGGCGTCGATGGCCCGCGCGACAATGTCCCGTGGCGCCAGCTCCAGGCGCTCGTCGTAGCGCTCCATAAAGGATTCGCCGTCGGGGCCCAGCAGCTTCGCGCCGAATCCGCGCAGGGCCTCGGTAATAAGAAAGGTCCGCTTGCCCGGATAAAACAGCGCGGTGGGATGAAATTGAAAGAACTCCATGTTGGAAACGACGGCTCCCGCGCGATACCCGAGCGCTACGCCGTCTCCCGTGGAGACCGGGGGATTCGTATTATATAAATAGACGCGTCCGCCGCCGCCGGCCGCCAGCACCGTGGCCCGCGCGCGCACGATGAAGATATCCCAGGTTTTGCGGTCGTAAATATAGGCGCCGAAACAGCGCGGTTCATCCACGGCGTTCCCGGGAAAGGGATCGTCCTCCAGATGAAAACGCGTGATGAGTTCCACCGCGCTGTGATGCTCCAGAATTTGAATGCCTCGATTGCGAGCCGAAGTCTCCAGCACCTGTTCGATTTCGCGGCCCGTGAGGTCGGCGGAGTGCACGATACGATTCGCGCTGTGCCCGCCTTCGCGCCCCACAAAAGACACGCCCATAAAGTCAACGAGCGGCA
>CAZGYS010001004.1:0-1574 GCA_964530305.1 uncultured Leptospiraceae bacterium | reverse complement strand
TTCCAATGCGTTTCTTTTTCTCCGTTCTTGCGAGCACCTGAACTTTCTTACCCTTCGGTACCGAGTTCAAGCGGTCGCCGCCATCTCTTATACAGTCGATGGATTTCGCCGTTCGCGCGGGCGCCTCGCGAAATTTCATGGGCCAGAGCAACTCCCCCGCCGGCGCGCCCATGGTTCGTACCGGCATACCTTTTACTTTGCGCCAAGTGCCGGCGGGAACCGTGGATTTTTTTCGCCAGAACTTATCCTTACCGCACTGGAGACGGGTAGTGCGATGAAAAGAAGCCCGAGAAAACTTGAGGCGACACACTCTTCGCCGGCATGCTTGCGGATCGTCGGCGGCGGTTGCCTGTTTTAGAACCATGGTCCTACCTCGAAGCTCATATCGCCCAATGCAACCCACGCCGCCCGGGCCCCGATAATCCTGCGTGTAGACTCCACCCCGCTTCAACTTGAGAATGAAACCATCGCCGTCGTCCTCGGGAATCCAACCGCCCCCGGACAATAGAAACGCCCGGGTTAGTTGCGGTGGCCGAGCCGTCAGGGAGAGCGTAATTGTCGCCGAGGCAATCAATAGGACAATGCCCATGGCGAATTTCATTTTCCCCGCGCTCATTTTTCCCATTTCATAAGGGCGCCGTAAATCCAACCGCGCACGGGATCGCAACTGAGTCGCGCCTCGTCCGCGACGGGCCGGACGTAATACCAGTAGGCACGGTATTTACCGATGCGTTGTTTCTTCGAGGTGCGCGCCAGGAAGAGGAGCCGGACATCCTTCGGGATCACCGTGACGACCTTGCTCTCGTCATCCTGACCGCTCTGACACTGAATGGCTTTCGCGCTCTTCGTCGGGCCGGTATAAAACTTCATGGGCCAGGTAACCTCGCCGAACTTATCAATACCCATGGTTCGCGCCGAGACGCGCCCGACTTTTCGCGGGGTCCCCGCTCGTAGAGGAAGCTTCCGGTCCCAGAATTCCTGGCTGCCGCAATCCAATCCAAGTTTGCAGAAGAGAGACTTCCGGGACGCCTGAATGCACACGTCAGTCGGGGGCAACCGAAACCGGGTTCCACCGATTCCTGGCGATCCGTCGTGCGATCCAGGATCAGTTTCCCGCCGCGGAGTTTGTACTTGCCGTAGCATTCCTGCCGCCCCTCGCCGCGTCATTCCTTTTCATAAGTACCGTCTTTCTTAAAGGCGATGTAGAGTCCGCCGTCTACATCCGTTTCAGGTCCCCAGTCCCCGCTCAACAGGCGGGCCTTCGTCAAGCGGCCGGAGCCCGCCTCGATTGCCGCGGTCAGAACGCCGACGCCGATTGCCGTGGCCGCGATGTAAACATACGTAATCCATTTCTTCATCTTATTGCCTCCTGGAACCGCATGCTTTTTTGAGGGGGCGGGCGGCCGAATCATTCAAGATAAATCGAGGAAGGCAAAATACAAATCAAATTTTGTTGACGGCGCTCCAGGCGAAGACTCTTCTAACGAAGCATGAAAAAAATAATCAAATCCGTATTCATTGGTCTGCCCATCCTGTTGCTGTCGGCCATTCTAATCATATACTTCGGCGCCTAT
>CAZGYS010001003.1:0-1602 GCA_964530305.1 uncultured Leptospiraceae bacterium | reverse complement strand
CGGCCCCCGGGGCGGCACGCGCATCCTGCATTTGATCGGCTACGTCTCCGAGGGCGGCAGTCCCCGTTCCGGTTACATTTCGCCCATCAATCCGGAGAACGAAGACGAAAAGAAACAACTTCGCGAGCTTCACGCGAACTTGAAAACGGGAACTCCGGTAACCATCTCGGCCGGCTTAAGAAAATTTCTAACCGATACGCGCGCGAAGATGTCCCGCCCCGTCCGCAGCATGGACACTTTCCATATCATGGAAGGGATTCGCTTTATCTTTCACGTGCGCAACGTGCGCGGCAAGTTCGTGGTTATCGCCACGAGCGAACACATCACGGGCATTCCCTCGGGCATGATCGTCGGTATCCTGCGCCCGTTGAAGTAGTCGCTCGCCGAAACGGGCGTATTGAAAAATATTCCAATCCAATCGACGTTCGCTCGGCTCGCTCGAGCTTTCAGGCCCGGATCCGGTAAAGTAATTGATCCGAGTTCAGGTCGCCCCGCAAAATGCCGATGGCGAAAGACAGATGAGGTTATTAAACATTCAGAATTCGCCTGAAAAGAATCCTTTGCAACGAAACACTCCGGTTATTTTTTTCGTGCTCTGTCTATGCGCGAACCTCCTCGGCGCGCAGGAGCGGAGTAATGGCCCGAAGCTTACCATTCTCCCCGCCGGGCACGACCGACCCATAACCCAGGTTGCCTGGAGTCCCGACGCACGAACCATGGCCTCCGCCTCGGAGGACATGACCGTTCGCCTGTGGCGAATCCGGGACGGACGCCTGCTTCACACCCTGAAAGGACACAAGCATCGCGTGGCCTGGACGGCCTGGAGTCCGGACGGCAAGATCATCGCGTCCAGCGGAAATCGAACGATCAAACTCTGGCGCGTCCGCGACGGTAAGCTCCTGCGTAGTTTCGTCGTGAACAATTACAATCAAGTCTATCGCTTCGATTGGAGCACCGATGGAAAATACATCACTTTCCAGGGGTGGCGCGCGGGCGTTCTGCGGGTACGCGATGGACGCATCATATATAGATTCAAGGAATCGGGCGGCCTGCTGTTTATGAGTCCCGGGGTCGACCAGCTTGTCCAGATGACGTCGATCAGTACCGGGGCACATACACCTCCAATAGAAGTGGTGCGATTCATTCGCATGGGCGATTTCAAAATTACCCGCGTTTTCAAGGGCGCTGACTGGGGCGGCTGGAGTCCCCGCGGAAAAATGTTCGCCCTCATATGGAGCTCACCCCGGGCTACCAGTATAACGCTGCATCGCGCTCGCGACGGGCGAATACTGACTAGCTTTCCCGCGAAAGGGACTTATACATTTTTCACGGCCTGGCGACCGGACGGTAAAGCCATCGCCTGGACTTCCGGAAAAAAATTCATCCGGATTCAACGCGTTCGAGACGGCAAAATGCTGCGCGAAATTCTCATCACGGGTCGGGCAAGCACCGGCCACCATCTGGAACCGCGGATACGGTGGAGTTCGGACGGTAGCGAAATCGCCGTAAATCAAGACGATTACGTATTGCTCCTGGACGCTTCCGGCAACAGGGCACCTCGCAAACTCCTGGGCCACGCCCACTATATTCGCGCCCTGCGCT
>CAZGYS010001002.1:0-1604 GCA_964530305.1 uncultured Leptospiraceae bacterium | reverse complement strand
TCTGATGGAAACGCCCACTCGAGAACAAGTGCGATTGGACGGACGCCTGGAGAAACCGTCGGACTTCACGAACCTGCCCCTGCGCGCGTCGGTACTGGGGCCGGCGGTGCGCCTTTCCCACGTGGCCGACGTCCGTTACGGTTTCGAGGATGCCCATGCCTTCGTACGCGTCAACGGTCATGAGGGCGTGGAGTTGAACGTGGTTAAGAGTTCCTCCACGGGGATTCTGGAAGCCGTGGACATCACGGCGGCCGAACTGAAGACCTTCCTGCAAGCAGCGCAAGTTAAGGACCCAGCCCTTCGCGCGGAGCTCCTGGACGACGAATCCTACGATGTGCGCAATCGCCTTTCCCTGATCCTCGGCAATGCCGGCCTGGGCCTGGCTTTGATCGTCGTCGTGCTCTCGGTGTTTCTGAATCCGCGCGGCGCGTTCTGGGTGGCGCTGGGTATTCCGGTTTCGTTTTTGTTCGCCTTGATTCTGGCGAATCTGTTCGGTTTCACCATCAACAACATGTCCCTGGCCGCGGTGATAATCGCCATGGGCATGCTGGTGGACGACGCCATCGTCGTTTCCGAAAACATCACCCGCCTGCGTTCCCAGGGCATGGACGTGATTCAAGCCTCCATCGAGGGAACCATGCAGGTGCTGGGGCCCATCACGGCCAGCGTCTTGACCACCATCGCCGCGTTTCTGCCTCTGCTTGCCTTCCAGGGAAATTTCGCGGCGTTGATGACGAAGACCATTCCGCCCATCGTGGCCATGGTACTCATGGGCAGTCTGCTGGAATCCGTTTTTATTCTACCTGCCCACCTGCGGTCGAATCCGTTTCTTATTTTTGAATTAATCAAGAACGCTTTCGCGCGCGGCACTCGCCGAGGCGATGCACCCGTGCCCGACGGTTCCGCGGTCATGCCGAATGATTGGCCGCGAAGCCAGGCTCCCGCCACCCGGGGTTGGTTCACTTCCCTGGAAAAATGGTATGGCGGCAAGTTGGAGCAAGCCCTGTATCATCGCTGGAAGGTAGCGGGAGTTTTCGCGCTCATCGTTATCGGCGCGGCGATTCTATTCACGGTGTTCATGCGCTTCTCCCTGTTTCCCCGGGAGCAGACCAGTAACTTCTTCGTCATCGCCGTAGCGCCGCCCGAAACCAAACTCCGCGAAACGGCCCGTCTGGCGATTCCCATCGAGAAGCTGGTCATGAAATACGTCGGCAAGGAAGTGCTGGGCGTACGCAGCCAGGTGGGCTATCGCCGTTATCGCCCCTCGGGTGAGGAAAACGTCGTCAGCGTGCGGGTCGAATTCGACGAAAACAAAATCGACGCGAAAGGCACTCGCCGCCTCATCGGCGATGTTCGCCGGGGTCTCAAGAACGTGAAGGGTTTCACGTCCGTTCGCGTCGCGGCGCAACGCTTCGGGTCCGGCTCGGGCAGCGCGCTGGAGATTCTAGTTCAGGAAAACGACGACGGGGCCCGCAATCGCATGGCCGAGCGCCTGGTGGCGGCATTAAAGAAGCAACCCGGTACCGGTTACGTGGAAATCGACCGACCGGCGGGCCTGCACGACTACACCCTGCGCCCCACTCGCGTTTTGACCCGCCGCCTTA
>CAZGYS010001001.1:0-1622 GCA_964530305.1 uncultured Leptospiraceae bacterium | reverse complement strand
CCGCGAAGAGCGCTTTTGTTCAAGTATTCATTTGCCGGTGCAGTCCGGCTCCACCGCCGTACTGGAGAACATGAAGCGCGACTACAGCCGAGAAGAGTTCCTGGAACTGGTGGATCGCATCCGCGAAATCGTCGGTCCCGACGTGGGTTTGACCACGGACGTAATCGTCGGTTTCCCCGGCGAGACCGAGGAGCAGTTTCAGGAGACCCTGTCCTTGATGGAAGCGGTGGGCTTTGATATGGCCTACATGTTCCGCTATTCCGAGCGGGAAGGGACCCAGGCCAAGAAGAGCATGACGGACGACGTGCCCGAGGAAGTAAAGCTGGCGCGATTGCAAAAGCTGATCGAACTCCAGCGGGAGCTGAACCTCAAGCGTAATCAAGAGCGCATCGGCAGCAGCCATAGCGTTCTGGTGGAAGGCCCCAGCAAGCGTTCGGACGCCGAATACATGGGGCGCTCCCTGACCGGCAATGTCGTCATCTTCCCCGTGCCCGAGCAATTCGCGTCCAATCCGGCCGATCTGGTCGGGCGCACCGTTCAGGTCGAAATCACCTCGGCCACCTCCGCTACCCTCAAGGGCGATGTTGTCTGACGGCTAGAGCCGTCGAACCTGTAACCCAATCAGCCTCGATTCCGTGCTCGCGGCCGCTCCCCGCCGACTGATTTCCGGCCTGGGTATTCCTCCGAAATGCCGATATTGATATCAGCGCCATGAAATCATATCGTCTTGTTCTAACCGCGGGCTTCGGTCTGCTCCTGTTTACCGCTTCGGGCCTGTGGGGCCAGAGAATGGGCGTGGACCCGCGCCGGGATGTGCGCGGAGTTCCCACCATCAATCAGTTCAGCCGCTACGGCGAGGCGACTCTTAAGTTCCGCAAGACCCTGTATGAACCGGGTGAGAAGATTCCGGTGACGTTCCGCATTCGGAATCGGGGCTATACCACCATCCGAATTTATCCTTCCCTGCGACCTAATCGTAGCTTTCAATTTCTGGTGACGGACCGCAATGGCCGGGAAGTGCCCCTGCGTTTCAATTCCGCCGCCCATCAGCGCCGCGAGCATGGGCGCCGCACCGTGAATCACCTGGGGGAAGCCGTTAAGGAAGTCATTCTACACCCGGGGGAGAGTTTTCAGAAGGTCATCTTCTTGAATGACTTCTATCAACTGGAACCGGGGCGTCGTTACCGCATCCGAGGCTATTTCTATCCGGACGCTCGTAACGGCTTTTTCGTGCGCACCGTAAACATGAGTCTGTTGCGAATCGCCCGCAACCGCGAGCTTAACTATCGGACCCGGGGCTCCCAGGATTTCTTTCGGGATTCCCTGCCGGCGATTTCTCCCGAGGAAACCGTCTTCCTGTTTTTGTCCGCCGAGATGCGACGGAACTGGCGCAATTACATGAAATACCTCGATTTGCGCAAATACATCATGGCCTATGACCGCTTTGCCTCCAAATACGCGGCGGCTTCCCAGCTGGAGAAGCCCATCTTGCTGCGGCGATTTGAGCGCTTTTTGACCGGAGAGCCGGCGGATCGCCTGAAAAGTTTCCGAATTACGAAAAAAGAGTTTGATCGTTCCGAGAATGGTGAGATAATTCCCGGTGGGCGAGCGTATATTACGGT
>CAZGYS010001000.1:0-1630 GCA_964530305.1 uncultured Leptospiraceae bacterium | reverse complement strand
TACGCTTTCGATTCCCTGGGAGCGAGAGCGGACAATGCCGCGCTCCTACACCGAGCCGGAGTACGCGTCGTCCTTTCGACCTTCGATGCGTATTCATCTCGGCATCGCGCGCAGTTGTTGCGATTTCGCGCGGGCAACGCGGTTCGGGCGGGCCTTCCTCGGCGGGTCGCTCTGAAGGCCGTGACCTTGAATCCGGCCCGCGCCATGGGCATGGATCACCTCTACGGCAGTCTGAAAGCAGGTAAAATGGCGAATCTGGTGATCTGGACGGGAGATCCCTTCGAGACCAGCACCCACGCAAAGGCGGTCTATATTCGGGGCGAGGCCGTTTCACTTGAAAATCGCCAAAAGGCGCTCCTGCGTCGCTATTTGAAACTGCCGCCCCGCGAAATCGATTAAACGGGAAAAATCCTTGCGATTGTTTCGGCGATTTGTTTTTATTAACTCATGCTGCTTGCATCCGTAATCGCCCTTGCATCCTTCGTGGCCCTGGTGCTCGTTTATTTCGCGCTGACGAAATACCTTGAGAACAAGAAGGCGCAAGCCGCCGCCGCGCCCGCCCCGGCCCGAACAACCCTCGAGCCGGACAACCTGGACGAACCTGATGATCCCTACACCATCGTCCCGAATCCGGATCAACGCGCCCGGGACGAAATGCTTGAAAACGCACGGGCCATGGCAAAAGAGAATCCGGAGCACGCCGCCAAACTCCTGCGCACCTGGATCCAGGAAGAGAAGTAATTAAGCCGAACTTTTAAGATTTTTCAAATCAAAATAACCGCGCTTAAGAAGACGATGTTCGACCATGTCGATGATCGCGCCGCTTTGCTGAAGAACGAAATGACCGATGAGCGGTTCATACTGCCCATGTCGCGGTTGCATGTCAATAAACAGCAGATCCATGGAAACTCTCATAAACCCGGGCATTTGAATTGTCACCGGGCCTCGAATCTCCCCGATTATTTTCGATTGATCCGCCGCTTCAAGTTCCACCGTGTCCCGTAGCTCTAGAGGCCCCAGTTTTTCCCTCCAGGCGGACGGCAGCACCAGATAGTTGGCGCCGGTATCCACCAGAGCCTCACACTCTAGACGCATGTCTTCATTCAATGCGTTACGAACTTGGACGGATGTCGTTATTTTTCCCATGCACACCTCCCGAAAAAATCATGAGAAATATTATAAGGGAAAATTCAAAATAGTCAAGTGCTCAAACAACGAAATGGAAAATCGATGAGTGGCAGATATTTACCTTCGCATACGAACGAAGCTGTGCGGCGTCAGGATGATTGATCTTCGCGCTAACCATTAAAGCCGATGCGATCGAAAAACTTGCCCATGTGTTCCATCACGACGGCCGGCTGATCATGATGTAGATTATGACCCGCGTTTTCAATTTCGTGATATTCAAGGTCGCGAAAGTGGCTCATGATTTCCCTCATGGCGTCGTTCAATTCCACGTCCACGCCCTTGATCAATCGGTCTCCGGCATTGGCGACGACGCCGGCGGCTTGCGCTTCCTTGAAGGATTTTTCAGACGGACGCAAATTCGTTTCGCTGCCGTACAGAATCAGCATGGGACATTCGATCTTTTCCCACAGCGCGCGGCTCACCAGGGGTGGAAACGGAATGG
>CAZGYS010000999.1:0-1644 GCA_964530305.1 uncultured Leptospiraceae bacterium | reverse complement strand
CAAAAGAACCCGGAACCGCCAAAGCTAAGCTTCGTGCTCTTCGTGGTTCACATCCGGGCACGTCACGCGCACCGCCGTTCCTTCACCGCATTTTATCCAACCGACCCAGCAGGTACTTCACGATGGGCGGGAAGCAATTGAACGAAAGATGGCTGGCGTCGTAGTAAAAATCGCAGGCGGTTTCCGGCACTAGATTCAAGTCGATGGCCAGGGCCCCTTCCTCCCTGGCGATTTCGCTCAAGCGTTTCCACAAGCCGCTGATTTCCGGCACGCGCTTAATGGCCTGAAGCATGTAGGGATTGACCCGGGGGCGAAAGACGATGGTCTTTACTCCGGCACGACGGGCGCGAATCAAACTTTGTCGATAAAAGTAAATCTGCTCCGGAGCCGGCGCGAAACTCTTCAGGTAGAGTTGCACCAGGCGTTCCGTATCCTTCTTCAGGCGTTCGTCCGAAGCCTTACCGAACCAGGCGTACTGGGCGCCCAGCCCGAAGTCCAGGATCTTGACCTGGGGCGAATGATCCAAACTATAATGGGATAAATTGTCCGTGGCCGCGCTCTTGAGCATGGGGATGAGCTGCATGAACTGGGGCGGGACTCCGGGGGTACCGTCTTCCTTGAACAGGAACGGCAGATACTCCGGCGGAATTCCCTTATCGTCCTGAAAGCGCGCCTGGATGGAACCGCTGATGCGACTGAACAGGGGCTTAAAGGAAAAGCCCATGCCGGCGAGGGCGAAGCGGCGACTATTGACATAGGCCTTGTAATCCCGATCGGGGATGTGGGTGCGATTGCGCTTGATCCATTCCGAATCCACGCCGAATTTCAAAACGGGCGTGGCGAACATGCCCGCGTTGCGATTGAAGGCGTCCGGCGAAATACCCATCAAGAAATGCCGCGGACGATCAACGCCCTTGAAAATCTTTTCGCTCAGATAATAGTGATAGGCCGGCAAGGCCTGGGGACCGGCGAAATTAAAGATGGTCCAATCCTTGTAGCCCTGGTCCTTCCCGAACATATCCCCCAGGGCGAAGGAGCGCGAATCCCCCATGACGATGACGACATTGCTCGTCCGGTCGGGAGCTTGCAGATACTTTTTGAGCGCCTTCAACTGGCGGGCCCGCTGTCCGTAATACAACATACCGCCGGGCTGAACGAAGGCTTCGCGGACTTCCGGCAGAAGAAAGATCTTATCCACCACGAACAGGCCCGCGATGAAGAAGACGGGGTACAGGAGCCACTTGTTTCGAAATAATTCCATGATGATTCTTAAACGGAACTAGAACTGAAAGTAAAAGAAGTCCTTTTTCCCTCCGGCGAATTCCACCAGCAGTAGAATGACGATGAGCGCCGCCGCGGGCAGCAGCTTGTTTTCGTATTTGCGCCAGCGGGTAAAATGCTCGGGCTTGATTTCAAACCAGCTGAAAAAGAAGGTTCCCAGCACGGCCACGAGCATCACCTCGGGGCGCGCAATGACCCGCGTAAATTCCCCGGTGAACATGGCCACGGGATTGAGCATGTGGCCGAGCATTACCAGGCACCATCGCAAAGAGTCGAAGGAATCCGTGGACCCCAATCGCTCGGGGGACGGCGCGAAGAAGAACACACAGGTCAGGGCAATCCACCACCAGGTAAAGGCGAATC
>CAZGYS010000998.1:0-1658 GCA_964530305.1 uncultured Leptospiraceae bacterium | reverse complement strand
CCTGGCGGTCACGGCCGTCTGGCCCAATCCGCTGACCATACTCCTGGCCCTCATACTACTGGGTGGACGCCAGTTGGGACTGGCCGTGCTCATGCACGAGGCCGCTCACTACACCCTGTTCAAGAGCCGGGGCCTGAATGATTTCGTGGGCAAGTGGCTGGCCGGCGGTCCGGTGCTGGAAGACGTGCATGAGTATCGCCCGTATCACTTCAAGCACCACAAGCATACCGGCGTTCGCGCGGGCGAACATAAAGACCCCGACCTCTTCCTGGTGCGTTTCTATCCTCTCACGCGCAAGGGTCTGCGCAAGTGGATGCTCAATGATCTCATCGGCCGCGTGGGTTTTAACGTGTATCGCGCGCGCATGGCGACGAAACTCGGCTATCTAAAGCCGGGTCCGCGCGGACGCCTGGTCAAGGGAGATCAGCACAAGAAAAGCATCGCCCGGCAACTTGCGGATGTGTGGAGAGCCTACCATGCGTCGTTCATCGTTCATGGCCTGTTGATTGCGATTTTCACGCTGGTGGGGGCTCCCTGGCTCTATCTGATCTGGATGGCGGCCCAGTTGACTACTTTTCATTTCTTCATGCGCGTGCGGGTCATCGCCGAACACGCCATGACCGAAAAGAGCGAGGACATTTTTCTGAATACGCGCACGACCCGGGCCGCCTGGTGGGAACGACTGCTCTTCGCTCCCCACTACGTAAACTTCCACCTGGAGCACCACCTCATGACGGCCGTCCCTTGCTATCGCCTGGGCAAGATGCACCGGATGCTCATGGAGAGGGGCGCGCTGGAAAAATCGCCCATCGCCGGAGGCTACCGCGAAATTATTAAAATGGCCGCCGCTGCCTGAGAACCCGGCGCCTAACTCGTGCGTCCAAGATGCATCCGGTAAGTTCTTGCCGGCTCCGACTCCTTTGATTAAAAGGAGTCCTGGTTAATGCATATGAAAAATCGCACCATAATTTCTCCTCGTAAAATCGCAATCGCCTCCACTCTGGCGATTTTTATGGCCGCCTCCGCTTGCGCCTTGAATCCTTTCTATAAACAGGGCCCACCGGACAACATGGAAAAACCGGCGCCGACCACGGCGGCCGTCACGAAATCCCCGCGGCCGGCGGATCGCACTCGTTGTGGGCTGACGCCGGATCGTGGGCGTTGTCGAGCGGCCTTTCCGCGCTATTTTTTTGACACCCGCTCGGGCAAATGCCAGCAGTTCATCTGGGGCGGTTGCGGCGGTACGGTGCCCTTCAAGAGTTTGAAGGAATGCAAGGCCGACTGCGAATTCTAAACGGAGCACTACATGACTGAAAAATTAATTCGCGCCGGTCGAATCGGCTTGCTGACGCTGCTTGCGGTGGGTTTCATCGCCTGCGGCGAATCGCCCAGGGCCCAGGCCCAGACCGGAGAAACCATTCCGGACTTCACGCTGCTGGATCAAAACGGTAAGCGCGTTCGCCTTTCCGATTATAAGAAACAATACGTACACATTACCATCGCCGCCACCTGGTGCGGTTACTGTCGACGTCAGGCCCGTTACATGGGCGCGGTGGAGCGGGAACTGGAGAAACGAAACTTCGCGCACCTCATGGTGCTCTTCGACGCGGGCAAGGACGGCCATCGCGCCTGGGCTAAAAAGTACAGCTTGAATAAAG
>CAZGYS010000997.1:0-1658 GCA_964530305.1 uncultured Leptospiraceae bacterium | reverse complement strand
CCGGCAAGAATATTTTGAATCGCCCGTGCGGTAGGCCGGGAGAGGCGACATAATCCGATCGCCTGACAGGCGACTATTTACTCGGGTTCGGACGCAAAATCACGTACAGCCCGCGATGGTCCGTAGCACCGATGCGAAGATAACGAGCATACAGCGGCCTCAGACCCCGGCTGAACACATGATCAATCCGAACCAGCGGCAGGGCGGCCGCATAACTGAACGGCCAACCGGAACCCGTCTCCTCAAAGGCGTTCAGCCATTGCCCGCCGAACCAGAAAACGGCGATTGCCAGCCAGACGGCGGCGGCGCGATTGCGGGCGGACCGGAATAGAAGCGCACAGCAGACGAGATTCACGCCGGCGAGCCAGGGAACACCATTGGATAGAACCCAGGCGACGGCCAGGTTCTTTTGCGCGAACTCCAGTTGAAGCGCCCACCAGAGCGAAACACACAGAACGCTCATCGCCGCGAAGCCGTAAATCAGCCCGCGGCGATCCCGCGCTATATGACGCGACATGGAAACAGTAGCCGCTTGTTAAAGCTTACGCGGACTTCTGGAAGAGCAGAATCACGTAGCGTTTGTATTCGCTGAAAAGTTTCGAGCCGCCCTTGCTGTAACGATCCCGCAGGACGCCGACTTTCTTGGCGAAGAACTTGCTCAACATTTTGTGAATACGCGGAAACTTGCGCGAAATCACTTCATTGACGGCTTCCAGAATCGGGAACACGCGATTGTCCAGGACGTCCTGGTAGATATCCATGGTGGGCGCCACGTAGGGAGTGATGTCCACTTCCTTCTTGAGCGTGAAGCCGCCGGCCAGGGCGCGTTCCTTGAATTTCTCCAGGTTATGGCCCGATTTACTGGTGTAGTGTTCGTCCGCTTCCTTGATGCGAAAGAAGTCGGCGATGAGTACGTGCCCGCCGGGTTTTAGATAACGATCATTCTGCTGCCAGCCCTCTTCGATTTTGATGTACTGACAGGACTCGGACATGAGCACGAGATCAAAACTCTCGGGCGGTAGATGATCCACGTTTTCGTAGAGATCGGTAATGGTGGCGACTTTGCCGTCCGTATTCTCGACCACCTTTTCGATGAGAAAGGGATCCGGCGCCAGGCAGGTGATCTGCTTCTTTTTCTTGATCAGCTTGGAGGCGACGCCGCCGGTTCCGCAACCCACGTCGAAAACGACCTTCGCCGAGGCGGGAACGTGTGAAAGCAGAACCTTCACGTATTCTTCCTGCGCCTTCGCGATGTTCTCGATTTGCGGTTTCAGACCTTTCTTGAAATAGCCGTAGTGCAAATGCTCGACGCCGTAGAGGCGTTGGAACAATCGCAAGGCGATGTCATTGTAATAGTCGTCGGAATGTTTGTGCTTTTTTGCTTGACCCATAATAAAAAAGAGCCGCCAATTCGCGGCGGGAATGGACAGATCCTGGGCGGGGCTTTCTCCGGTAAATTAAAATTTAATCGCGTTTTCCGCCAAAATTCGCCTCTTTCCTCTTCCCGGACGGACTACCCTAAATGAAACCCTATCGAAAAAATGTCGGCATCGTCGTATTTAACGCCCGGGGCGAAGTGCTCGCCGGTGAACGCTTGAAACCGGCCGGCGCCATGCAATACCCCCAGGGCGGTCTGGACGAGGGCGAAGAGCCTGAAG
>CAZGYS010000996.1:0-1661 GCA_964530305.1 uncultured Leptospiraceae bacterium | reverse complement strand
CATGGCTTCCATGAGTTCGGTTTCGCCGGAGAGATCCACGCTGGCCTCGGTCCCGAAGGTAAACGGCGCGCCGTTCTCCGCGTTCCACCGCGCCATTTCCGGCAGGAGTTTTTTTACGGCCTTCTTGTTGCCGATGAAATTGTCGTCCACGATGAAGACTTCGCCGCGATAGCCGGCCGCGCGCACCGCGTCCAGTTCCCGCAGCACCTGCTCGGGCGATTTTACCCGGGGCTTACGGCCGTACATTACGATGATATCGCAGAATTCGCACTGGAAGGGACAGCCCCGGGAATACTGCACCGGCACGGACAGATAGTATTCCATTTTCAAAAGGTCGAAGCGCGGCACGGGCGTGGACGTGATGTCGGGCTTGATGTCGCTACCGTAGTCCGCCGCGGGTCGCCCCACCGCCAGGTCTTCCATGAATTGGGGCCAGATCGCCTCGGCTTCGCCGCGAACGAGCACGTCGGCGTGGGGCCGGCACTCCTCGGGATTCGCCGTGGGATACGGGCCGCCCATGAAGACGGGCAGACCGGCCGCGCGACAGACCGCCGCGGCTTCGAACAGGGTTTGCTTCTGGGGCAGCATGGCCGAAAGAAAGGCCGCGTCCGCCCACTCCAGATCTTCCGACTCCAGGGTTTCGCAATTGAGATCGGTCAGGCGAAACTCATAGCCTTCGGGAAACATGGCGGCCACGGTGATGAGGCCCAGGGGCGGCATGAAGGCTTTCTTGCCCAGCACCGGCAAGGCATGGCCCAGGCCCCAGTAGGTTATGGGAAACGCCGGATAAACAAGTAGAATCTTGCGAATGGGTTGGGACATGGAAGCGACCTCCGGACGAACGGCCGAAGTATCCCGATACCCTTAAGCATATTCAAGCGAAATTTCCGGATTCAAGAAAAAGATGCCCCGGCCCGAAGGCCGGGGTAGAGGGGGTTTCAAGTGCTACGATAGTCAGCTCATTGATAGTATTTCGCGTTCTTCGCCATTTTCAGATAGTAGCCTTCCACGTCGAACCAGAGTTGTCCGGTGTTGGCCCAGTCCGTGGCCTGCAGGTGGTCGACGCCCGTGCTGTAAAAGGGAGTCGAAGGACGACCTTTCCAGCTACCCCAGCGCATGGAGTCGTAGGTAACGGCGCCGTCATTGCGACCGTCCATGCCCAGCGCCAGACCACCGGCCCAGGTAATGGGAGCAATCAAACCCATGATGGGATGCTGGATGGGATTCGGCAGCTTGATGTACGAACCGTAGGAAAAGTAACGCACGCCGGGCATATTGACGCCCACCTTCGTATTGAAGTACTCCATGTCCGAGGTCTTCATGGAACCCAGCAGACCGTAGATGTCCTGCTGGTTATCGCCGTAGATGAGCGAACCGATGGTGTTGACGACCAGCGCGAATCCGCTTTGCAGCCAGCCCGGCACAACGGCCAGGGTCAGATCCGCCAGGGGCGATCCGCGATGGGGCGTGTTTACGGACGTGATGGATCGTACCTTCCCGTCCATATTCAGGACGCTGACCATGTAGCGGCTGTCCAGTCCGCCCTGGGAATGCCCGATGATGTGAACTTTCGAATAGCCGTTCGCGGCCATCCAGTATTCGATTTGACCTTTTTGTTGATCGGCGCGAAAGGCCAGACCGTGCATGGCGGTCTTACCGGG
>CAZGYS010000995.1:0-1662 GCA_964530305.1 uncultured Leptospiraceae bacterium | reverse complement strand
CTATGCTCTTGCGAAAATATTCACACTCGTTCAAGATGGTTTCTCCCTCCGAATTCGGCGTCGGTATTATGTCGCCGTGTACAGATTATACTTCGGAAGGTTTTGCATAGGACGGGTAAACTTTTCCGTCGGTAAGCGCGCTGTCGGAAAGAAAATCGCGAATAGCGGAAGCACTGATGCCGTATTCGTGCAGAATTTCATCGCGCCCGCCGTGTTCGATGGCCTCATCCGGAAACGCGAAGGTTTTCAGATGCTTAGCATTTGTTTTGCCGGGCAAGTTGGCGCGAATATACGCCGCCGCGCTCGAGTAGATATACGAATCCTCGATGATGATAAAATGCTCGAAGTCTTCCAGGACTTCCTCCAGGTACGCGAAGTCCAGCGGACGCACCCAGCGTACTCCGATCACCGTGGAGAGGATACCGTCTTTATTACGAATTTCTTTCTCCAGTTCCATGCCGGTATCCCACATGACGCCCACGCAGACGATGGCCAGATCCTTGCCGTTGCCGTGTAACACGGGACGCGTCGAGGAGATGTCCGGCAGAGCGGCCGGATCCAGGCTGCCTTTTTCGCAGGTGGCCTTGGGAAAGCGTACGGCCAGGGGACCGGCCGCGTCGTTTTCCATGTGGAGCAGCATGGCCTTGAGCTCGCCGCCGGTGGCCGGAGCATAGACGCGAATATTGGGAATGGACAAGAGCATACCCAGATCATAGAGACCCTGGTGGGTTTCCCCGTCGGGACCGACGCAACCGGCCCTATCAATCACCAATCGCACGGGAAAATTCATGAGGGCCACGTCCTGGATCAATTGATCCAACGCGCGATTCATGAACGTGGAATAAATGCACATGTACGGAATCAAGCCGCCGGACGCCAGCCCGCCCGCGAAGGACATGGAATGCTGCTCGGCGATGCCTACGTCGTAGACCTTTTCCGGATACTTATTGTAGAGCGGGCGCAGTCCCGATCCCTCGATCATGGCGGGTGTAATGGCGACGACTTTCTCGTTCTTCTCCGCCAGTTCCAGCAGCGTTTCGCCGACGACATTGCTGAAGGACACACGGTCGGCGGGCGCCGGCGCTCCCGTCATTTTACCGTCCGCGCGATTGAAGTTCGTCACCGCGTGGTAGCGAATGGGATTGTCCTCGGCCGGAGCATACCCCTTGCCTTTCTGAGTAAAGACGTGGATCAACTTGGGGCCCTTGAGCTTGCGCGTACGATTTAATACCCGAACCAGTTCCTCGACATTGTGGCCGTCCACCGGTCCGAAATAACGAAAGCCGAAATCCAGAAAGATACTACCCGGAGTCAGGAAGTCCTTGAAGGACTTTTCGAGCTTGCGGGCATACATCTGCATGGCCGGTCCGATCACCGGAATCCACATAAGAAGCGAAAGCCAGAACTTGCGCCATTTGTTATAGGGTCGTGAAGTAATCAGGCGATTCAGATATTTGTTCAGGGCGCCCACATTGTGGGAGATGGACATATCATTGTCGTTTAAAATGACGATACAGTCGGTCTGTAGTTCGCCGCCGTGGTTCAAGGCTTCAAAAGCCATGCCGGCCGCCGCCGATGCGTCACCGATAACGCATACGCAATCGTGATCCAGCTTCAGGGCGTCACGAGCCGCGGCTTCGCCTACGACCTGTGAGATGGAAG
>CAZGYS010000994.1:0-1677 GCA_964530305.1 uncultured Leptospiraceae bacterium | reverse complement strand
CCCGGCCGAGGCCGGGCTTCTCAAGCACTATCCGCCGACGTGCTCGTTCATATTAACCGGGATTATCGTTTGAGTCCCAGAACTTCCTGAATCATCTGATCGCTGGTGGTAATGGTTCGGGAATTGGCCTGGAAACCGCGCTGGGTAACAATCATGTCCGTGAACTGCTCGGAGAGATCCACGTTCGACATTTCCAGCAAGCCCGCGTTGATCTTACCGCGACCACCGATTCCCGCCTCGCCGACATTGGCGTTGCCGGAGTTCATGCTGGCGCTGAAGTTCGTTTCGCCTTCTTTACGCCAACCGCCGGGGTTCGTAAAGACCGCCATGGCCAGCTTGGCGACGGCTTCCTTCTTACCATTGGAGTAAGTGCCGATCACGGTTCCCGTATTGTCGATGGTAAACGATTCCATGTAGCCCATGGGAAAACCGTCTTGTTCCTTGGCGCGGGTCGTAAAAGAGGACGCGTACTGAGTAATACCTTTGACCGCTCCGGACTCACCCATGTTCAGGCTGATGTTTTGAGTCGTCGGGTTACCGGCGATGCGAAAGCTCAAGCCCACGGCAAGTTTACCGGTGTTGTTGGTATCCACTCCGTCGGACACATACTGAATGCGACCGTCGGAAGTAAAGCCCAGTTCGAAAGTATTGGAACCACCGATAGCGGTATCGCGGCCGCCGGGACCGACTACGTTAGTACTGACATTCGTCGCGTCCTGCATGTCCGCGCGAACACGCCAACGGTTATCGCCGATTTTCCAAAACTCGAGGCGCAGTTCGCGCTTTTTGCCCTGGTCGTCATAGACGTTGATCGTGGAGACGTGACCGCGCTTATTCTTGCCTTCCGCGCGAATAAATTCGCGAATCTGATCTTCCGTGGCATCGGGCGGAACGGCCTGCACGGATTGGTTCAGGTTGGATTCGTAAACAACTTCGGTAGTTGCCTTCGCGGGTTTCTTTTCGTAAATGGGAATGCGAATACTTTCAATGCTGGAACTGGTGTTGATGAAGGTGGAACCGTCGGGATTGTTGCGCGCGTTCCAACCTTGAACCCGAAGGCCCGTACCCGGATGGACGTAGAACCCGTCGCGGTCGATGTTGAACTGACCGGCGCGAGTATAGAAATCCTTATCGCCGTCCTTGATGATGAAGAAGCCGTCGCCGGAGATGCCCACGTCCGTGTTCTTTCCGGTGGTTTGCAGACTACCCTGCGTCATGATCTTGTCGATGGAAGCCATCATAACGCCCAGACCAACCTGCATGGGGTTGATCCCGCCGATGTTTTCCTTGGGCTCGGAGGCCCCGCGGAGTTCCTGACTGATCATGTCCATGAATGTAGCTCGCTCGTACTTGAAGCCGTGGGTATTTACATTCGAGACGTTGTTACCAATCACATCCATGCGGATCTGGTGGTTTTTCAAGCCGGAAACACCGGAGTAAAGTGAACGCATCATAAGCTTTTCGACCTTGTCCTGCGCGAAAGCGCGAATTCTATTTTGGCCCCGAGGGCTTTATCTTCCGTAATAACTGTTTCGGGTAATCTATATATTTCTTGAGCAAATCGCGAATAAAACTCAGGCGGAAAAATCGCCGCCCCTGTTCGTAATCGTTCGTGATTCAAAATGATAACTGGAGTTCTTAATGACCGGTTTTTGCAACTCCTTGCCCGGAGTCTTG
>CAZGYS010000993.1:0-1690 GCA_964530305.1 uncultured Leptospiraceae bacterium | reverse complement strand
CACGCCCTCGACCACCGCGCGCACGCCCGAGTTACGGACGCAGAAACGTTCACCGGCCATGCCGTTGATGTAGGCTTCGCCGCCCGTGGCGCCGTAAAAACAGGTATTGCCCACGATAATGTTGGTCGTGGGATCATAGGCCGCGTCTTCCGGCGCGCGAACAATCAGACGTCCGCCCGAAAGGCCCTTGCCGCAGTAGTCATTGGCCATGCCGATCAATTTCAGACTGATGCCCTTATTGATGAAACAGCCGAAGCTCTGACCGGCGTAACCGTTCATGGTAATGTCGATGGTGCCGTCCGGCAGGCCCTCTTCGCCGTACTTTTCGGCCAGGCGACCGGCCAGCATGGCGCCCACGGTCCGGTCGATATTCGTTACCGGAGTTTCGATCGTAACGGCTTCGCCTTTTTCCAGCGCGGGTTTCGCCTGCTCGATTAGTTTATTGTCGAGTTGCTTTTCCAGTTCATGATCCTGGCCCTTCATGCGATACAGCCCGCTGCCGAATTGCGGTTTGGGCATGTGCAGGACGCGGCTGAAGTCCAGCCCGCGCGCTTTCCAGTGCTTGTGCAGTTTGACGGGCGTGATGCGATCCGACTGACCGATCATCTCGTCGAACTTGCGAAAGCCCATGGCGGCCATGTATTCGCGCACTTCCTCGGCGATGAACATCATGAAGTTCACGACGCTCTCCGGCTTACCGTGGAATTTCTTACGTAGCTCCGGATCCTGCGTGGCGATACCCACGGGACAGGTGTTGAGATGACACTTGCGCATCATGATGCAACCGATGGCAATCAGCGGCGTCGTTGAGAAGCCGAACTCATCGGCCCCCAGCATGGCGCCGATCACGACATCCTTACCGGTGAGCAACTTGCCGTCCACGGCAACCCATACGCGATCCCGCAGACCATTGGCCACCAGGGTCTGGTGCGTCTCGGAGAGACCCAGCTCCCAGGACGTGCCCGCGTGATGAATGGAGGAGATGGGACTTGCGCCCGTGCCCCCGTCGAAACCACTGATGAGAATGTGATCGGCCTTGGCCTTGGCCACGCCCGCGGCAACGGTGCCCACGCCCACTTCCGATACCAGCTTCACGCTTACGCGCGATTTCGGATTCGCGTTTTTCAGGTCGAAGATCAACTGCTTGAGGTCCTCGATGGAATAGATGTCGTGGTGCGGCGGCGGCGAAATCAAGCTCACCCCCGGCGTGCTGAATCGCATTTTACCGATGTAACGGTCGACCTTGTGACCGGGCAACTGCCCGCCTTCGCCGGGCTTCGCGCCCTGGGCCATTTTGATCTGCAGGTCGTCCGCGTTCACCAGGTAGTTCGTGGTAACGCCGAAACGTCCCGAGGCTACCTGCTTGATGGACGAGCGCATGGAATCGCCGTTTTCCATGGGCTTGAAGCGAATGGGGTCCTCGCCGCCCTCGCCCGTATTGGACTTACCACCGATGCGATTCATGGCGATGGCCAGGGACGTATGGGCTTCCCAGGAAATAGAGCCGAAGCTCATGGCGCCCGTTGAAAAGCGCTTAACGATTTCCGCGGCGGGCTCCACTTCTTCCAGCGGAATCGCCTTCGACGTGTCCGACGTATCCAGCTCGAACAGACCGCGCAGAGTCGTTTGCTTTTTGCGCTGATCGTCGATGAGCTGCGTGTATTCCTTGAACTCCTCGAAGCTGCCGATG
>CAZGYS010000992.1:0-1698 GCA_964530305.1 uncultured Leptospiraceae bacterium | reverse complement strand
GGGCCAATCCCAGGAACTGCCCCTCCCTGAGGAGTTCCTACGCGATCACCATGCGGTGTTCGATATCGTCTACACGCCGGCTCGCACGCCGCTGCTCGAAGCGGCGCGTCGGAAAAAAGCGCGCACCATTCCCGGATACCTCATGTTGCTCTATCAGGCCGTGCTCCAGTTTGAGCTGTTCACGGGCGATAAAGCCCCCGAAAACCTCATGGAGAGTGAACTCCTACGGGCGCTCCGCTCCCGCTCCTCGTAGGACAACCATCATCGCCGGGCCACGCCCGGCTCACCAACAGGCGATGACGCCCCGTTCGTGACTAACAAGACGTAGGACGTACACCGCCATTCGTAGGAGATCCGACAAAAAAGAATTGTGCCGCCGCGCGCGGGTAAAATACTACAACCGTCGCCCGGCCGGGCGGCAAAAAACCTTACAATAGCGCGCCCCTGGCGTAGGAACTACACGGACTGGAATCATGAGCGAAATCATTGAGTCGGATGTAATCATTATCGGCGGCGGCCCGGGCGGGTCGTCCTGCGCCTGGCGCCTGAAAGAGAAGTACGGCATCGAAAGCATCGTGCTGGAAAAATCGGACATGCCGCGCCTGAAATTGTGCGCGGGCTGGATCACCGAGGACGTCAAGCAGCAGTTGGAAATCGATCCGGAGACCTATCCCCATCGCTTCGTGACCTTCAATAAGATCCACGGCGAATACTTTGGAAGCGGAAAGAGCCGCAAAATGGAAATAGATACTACTCAGTATTCCATCAGCCGCACGGAATTCGACGCCTGGCTCCTCAATCGCAGCGGCGCCCGGGTCATCAAGCATACCGTGGCCAACATCAAGCCCGACGGCGAAGGCTTCCTCATCGACGATAAGTATCGCTGTAAGTATCTCATCGGCGCCGGCGGGACTTTTTGTCCGGTCTTTCGCATTCTGTTCAAGGACCGGAATCCTCGCTCGAAAGAGTTTCAAATCGGCGCGCTGGAACAGGAATTCGAGTACGACTACAAGGACGAGGAGTGTCGCCTCTGGTTCGGCGAAAACGGGCTGGTGGGATATTCCTGGTACGTGCCCAAGGGCGACGGCGTGATCAACGTGGGTATCGGCGGCTGGTCGGAATATATTTCCGAAGGCGAAGTATCCCTGCGCGATCACTGGGATCTCTTCACCCACAAGCTGGCCGCGGAAGGCCTGGTCACGAACTTCAAATACAAACCCAAGGGACACACCTACTACCTCCGTGAACGGGCGAAAGTCGTGCGTATCGATAACGCGTTCATCATCGGCGATTCCGCCGGCCTGGCAACCCGGGACCTGGCCGAGGGCATCGGACCCGCCATGGAATCCGGCCTGCGCGCGGCGGACACAATCGCCACCGGCAAGGAATACAACCTGAAGGGCATGACCAAGTACAGCATGTTCCATCGCGGGCTCATGACCGAGTTCATGTATAACATTTTCGATCGCAAAGGGCGATTTTACTCGGACCGCATCTACGCTCGGGGACGTCGCGCCAAGGAAAAGCGCGCGCTGGAACTGAAAGAGAAGCTGGCCGCCGAAAAATCCGGCGCGAAAGCCGGCGTAGCCTGAAGCGGGAAGGCAAATCGCGACCCCGCGCGAAAATATCCAGGCCGATTTAGCCGCCCGCGTCAATCCCGAGTTGAGCCGACGCTTCACCTCGGAGGTTTTCCAGGCC
>CAZGYS010000991.1:0-1700 GCA_964530305.1 uncultured Leptospiraceae bacterium | reverse complement strand
AGCATCGGCTCGGGAGACTTCAAGGAAATGACCTTCATCGGAGACGCGGTGAACACCGCATCCCGCCTGGAAAAGAAATGCATGCCCGGCTCCATTCTGGTTTCGGGCACCACCGTGGAAACCATTCGCAAGAACGTGGACATCCTGGATGAGCGCGAAATCAGCGTCAAAGGCAAGGAACAGGTCATCAATGCCTTCTATATCAATCGCATCAGTTTCACCGGCCCGCGCGGTCCCGTAACCCTGGGACTGGATGATGATCTTTATTAAGGGGCGTATCGCCTTCAGGCGAACGCGACCTCAAACGAAGTAAACCATAATCCAGATCGTGCAGGCGCACAAGAGCCCCGCGTAAAGCCGGTCATCGCTCAACAGAATCATCATCGAAGGCGATGGGTTTTCGCGCAAATCGCCGCCGGGCGCATAGGCTCGGATGTGCACGAAGTACAGCACGAAGACGTAGACGGCACCGAAGCACGCGGCCATAAAAGCCCAGTCCTTATTCCACCAGGCCGCGAAGCCCGCCGCGCCCACTCCCAGGATGAACCAGGGAATCTTGCTCATGGTATTGCGCAGGGCGTTGGCTGAATATCCCGAAGCGGCGCTCCAGGAATAGCGTTCGCGCTCGGGGTCGCTTTCATCTTTTTCAAACAGACGCATGATGAGCAGGGTTCCCAGGAAGGCCAGGAAAGTCCGGTGCATGAAGTTCAGCTTCGCGCCCAGGATGTCGCTCCAGAAAGGCGATGTTCCCATGAAGTTGTTGTACACGAACTCGAAGCCGAGCGCCATGAACGGCGCGGCCACGATGGCGGCGATGGCGCCCCGGGCATTGGCGCGACGGCGAAACATACCCATGAAGAACGCGGCCACCAGACCCGGCGTAAAATACGACGATTGGGCCGAGACCTTCAAAAAGAAATTAGACTTCGAACTCGGGTCGTAGGTCGTCACCGCGCCCAGGGCCGAAACCCCGACGATGGCGCCGATGGCGATGCGTCCGATTAAAATAAGTTGTCGGTCGTCCGCGTCCGGTTTGATGTACTTACGATAGATGTCGATGGTCGTCAGCGTGGCCGCGGAGTTCATCATGGAGTCGATGGAAGAAATAATCGCCCCCATCAAACCCGCCGCAATCAAACCTACGAGCCCCCAACCGGCCGGCACGATCAAACGCACGAGCACGGGGAAGGCTTCGTCGGGGGCTACATTGGTCAGCGACCGCGCGGTGAACAGTTGCGCCGCGGCGACGCCTCCGGCGATTGAGAAAAACGGAATCAAAAGCTTCAGGAAACTACCGGTGAGAATACCGCGACGAGCGTGGTCCCCATTGCGAGCGGCCAGCGCCCGCTGCACGATGTACTGGTTCGTGCCCCAGTAAAAGACGTGCAACATCATCAGTCCGGTCAGGGCGCCGGTCCAGGGTAGGTCCGGGTGATCCGAGGCCAGATACAAACTCATCTTGCGCTGGGCCGCGGGCAGGGCCTTGTCTCGCGCCAGCATTTCCAGGAAACCGCCGACCTCGGGCGTGGCGAAGGTCAAGGCGGCCACCACCAGACCCGCAATCAACAGCAGCACGGACTGAATCACGTCGGTCCAGATCACCGCCTTGAGCCCGCCGAAGATGGTATAGGCCGTGGTAATGAGCACGAGAATCATCACGCCCCAGAAATAACCTACTTCCAGGGGCGTGTCCTTCACCA
>CAZGYS010000990.1:0-1700 GCA_964530305.1 uncultured Leptospiraceae bacterium | reverse complement strand
ATGTAATCCTCGTATTTTTCGCGGGTTACCAGGGTTTGCAGGAAACGGCTGACGGGTAGATTATTGATGCAGTAGAGATTGTTAAAGACGATGTCGTGATTGGCTTTCAGGTTTTGCTTGAATTCCTTTTCCAACTCCGCCTGGTCTCCGCTCAAAAAGAAGCCCGAGGGATTGTAAACCAGGTTCAAGGGCAGTCCGCCCTCGGTACCGTAGCCCAGGGCGTTGAGCTTGCGCAGGGCAATCATGGACTTGTCGAAGACCCCGCGTCCCCGCTGGCGGTCCGTGCGGTCCTGCGCGTAGTGCGGCAGCGACGCGATGATCTCAACCTGGTTGTCTTTCAGAAAATCGTAGAGATATTCATAACCAGGCTCTTCCAGAATAGTCAGGTTACAACGGTCGATGACGTGCTTGCCCAGACGACGAGCTTCGCTCACCAGGTAACGAAAGTTTTCGTTCATCTCCGGCGCGCCGCCCGTGATGTCCACGGTGGTGATTTCGTCGACGTCGGCCACGATGCCCATGCAGATCTCGGCGATTTCCCGGGACATCATTTCCGTGCGCTTGGGCGATGCGTCCACGTGGCAGTGGTGGCAGGCCTGGTTGCACTTGCGACCCACGTTCACCTGGAAGGTCGTCAGCGTGGCGGCCTTCAGGGTCCCGCCGGGTAGCTTGCCCTCGAAATGATTCTCATAGGTTCGCAGCGTGGATAATTGTTCAGACACATTCATGGACATATTTCCTTTAGACGCTCTTCCAGCCGGCCGGTTACCACCAATTTCCCAGTTCGGCGGGGCCCGTTAGCCATTCCCCGTGCCCCGTTGCACCGTAAACCGTTGCCCCGTCACTCCGTCTTCAACCGAATCGCATAGGCGCGATAGTCCTGCTGGTCCCGAACCGTGGGAACCGTACCCACTGTATCCGGGCTGAGGATTTTATCGCTGCCGCGACGGAGCACCATGCGCACTAACATATAGAGTTCTTTTTTCTCTCCGGGCGTCCACTGAAAGCGCACTTTTTCCCGAAAATAGGGCCGCCAGCCCTTTTTCGTGACTTCCAGCAGGGGATGGCGAGCCGTAACCAGTCCGCCCTTGCGGCCGAAGACACGTCGCCCGGGGCGATACAGTTTTGCCTTTTTCGTGGGTTGGATGGAATCGCCATTGGGAAATGAAATAGATATATAAGAAATAAGAGCGAAACCACCCTGATTACGGAATTCCAGCTCCACCTGGTACTTCCCCCCTCCCGCGGGCGAAAGACGCGCGTCCAGATAGTAGGGCAGCGGATTGCCCTGGTACCACAGGAGCAGCTCCCGGCCGTTGGAGCGCAGTTCCGACTGGAAGCCTTCGCTGGTGGGAAACAGAATCAATGCTCCGCCGCCGAATTCATAGGGCACGCGTTTGGCTTTTTTCATCAGAGGGTGTTTTTCAAGGACGGTCAAACTGTCGAAGGCGCGGCGCCCCTCCTGGAAGACCAGCAACTGCGAAGTCAGGCCCTTTGCGCCGGGTTTTTCATACAGATATTCCACGATGACCGAATTGAAGGGGGCCTTCTTGCCGATGCCGCCCAGCAGGACTTTGCGCAGGGCGCCTTTTTTGGCTTCAGGCGATTTGGAGACGACCCAGCCTTTTCCCTTCTCGAAGGCCCAGGGCCCGGGTTGATTGAGGACGAAATCCATTTTGCGCCAGAGGGCCCAGGGTCCG
>CAZGYS010000989.1:0-1711 GCA_964530305.1 uncultured Leptospiraceae bacterium | reverse complement strand
GGCCCCCGGAGCAACCCTGGCCCAGGGCGACGAATTGGGCTTGAGGAAAAACGCGGACGTACTTTTGAAGCGCGATAAACTCTCTTTGTATCTAAGCGGGCCCGCCGTCCTGGAAATACGACCCGGCGGAGTCAAGACCACGGTCCTATTCCTGGACCGGGGCACCCTGGCGGTGCGTACGGACGTGGTCGCGGCCGGAAGCCCTCCTGGAACGAAGCAAGAGCATCCCTTGCTCGGTCATCCGGGTCTGGCAATCCTGACCCGTCGCGCACGCTACTACCTGGCCGGCACCTTCGCGCGCCTGAACACGAGTCAAAAATCGGAGCGCATCGTCGTTCTTGAAGGGCTGTTTCGGGTGCGGGGCATTTTGAGCGGCCGAGATGCCCGGGTTCCCGCCGGGCGCGCATTGGATGTACCGGCCGATCCGGGTGAAAAAATTCCCGCCGCAAGGCCTTTGTCCGACACCGAACGGCAAAACCTGAACCGGGTCGGCGAAAACATGCAAGTCCTCAAAACGGGCAAGGTCGTCCTGAACCCGTCAGCCTTCTTCAGCACGGACGATGAAATCCTGAATTACTACGGCATTCTCCATCAAGTAGAACTGAAAGACGGACAATCCTATACGGGTTTCGCTGAAAGGGAAAGTGGGCGCCTGCGTATTCATACGACGCTGGGAGTCGTCGAGATACCCGCTTCGAATTTCCATTCCATGAAAACGATCAAATAGGCGAAATAATGAAATCAGTCATCGTCCTTACGTTGTTGCTGGCGAGCGGTTCACTGTTCGCGGACACCCTGGTCCTCAAGAATGGACGAACGTATCGCAATGTAAAGAGCGTCAACCGCGGCGATCGATTATTCATTGTTTTCTCCAACGGGCGTACGCGAGGATTCCCTCGTTCAGCGGTTAAGTCGCTTACATTGAGAAAGGTAAGCTGGAAGCGCGGCATGAGCGCTGGTCGCGTTCGAAGCCTGGTGGACGAAGCCGTTCGAAACAGCGTTAGGGACGAGGTCAAGAAAGCCTTCGCGGAGAAAAAACGCGAAGACGAAATTCGCGCGCGCGAAAGCGAAAAAGCCCGACGCATAAATGAAAGCAAGGCGCAAGCAGCTCGTGAACGACGTAACAATGCCCTGTGGCGTTCGGCTTTGCTGCCCGGCTGGGGCCAGTTCTATTCCGGCCGCGAAAACCGCGCTTATATTTTCGGTTCGGCCGCGCTGGTGTCTTTCGCCTATTACTTGAATCAGCATTCGACATTCACGACGGCTCAACGCGACTATGACGACTCCGGTCTACCGGCCGGCCTCTTGAGTATCACCGGAGTCGGGGGCCCGGCCAATTTTATTTACTTCGAGGATCGCAAAGCCGTTCTGAACAGGGCCGAAACAGCCGTGAATCGCGCCTTTTTTCTCATGGCGGCCCTGTGGTCCTTGAATCTGTGGGAAGTCTACGCGAACTCGAACATCCAACTGAGCATAGCGCCCGAACATATGGAGCACGCCGACGGCAAACCCGCCGTCCGCGTCGGGTATACTCTACGCTTCTAATTGGAATCTATTTTTTTTACGATTCGGAGGTCATCGTGAAATCGCTTCGTAAACCAATTCTAATACCGGCGATAATAATCGCCCTGATCGTTCTTTGCGCGGGCACCCATGGCTGCGTGAAGGCGAAAACCGACAATCTCCTCGATCCGTCGAACGCCGGTTGGCC
>CAZGYS010000988.1:0-1711 GCA_964530305.1 uncultured Leptospiraceae bacterium | reverse complement strand
TCTAACCGTTGCCCCGTTAATCCGTCTGCGGCATTTCGTCGACGGAGTCTTTCTGATACAGGCGGGATTCGAGGCGTTCGAAGACCTGGCGGGGGGTGATCCAGTTCATGCAGGCGTGGTCGCCCCGGAAGCAGGGTTTGTTCCCGAACACCGAGCAGGGCCGACAGTTCAGCTTATCGGTGGGAACCTGAATGATGCCTTCGTCTCCCTGGCCATAGGGCCCGAAACCGGAGAAGGGATGGGTCGGCCCCCATACGGACAGCACCCGCACGCCTTGCAGAGCGGCCAGGTGCATGTTCAAGGAGTCCATGGCGATCATGATGTCCAGGCGCGGAATGAGCGTTAGTTCTCCCTCCAGCGCCAGGGTGCCCGCCACCAGATGCGTGTTGGGATCGCCTTCGCGCAGATCCTCCAGGATATCCACTTCGGCCGGGCCGCCGAAAAGAAACATGGTGGCTTCCATTTCCGTGCGAATCATGCGCAGCAGCAAGCGCATGGACTGCAAGGGCCAGCGCTTGAGATCGTTTCCGGCGAAGGGCGCGATGCCGATCCAGAAGTTCTCCTTCTTCTTAATTCCGCATTGCTTCAGAAAATCAAATGCCAGGTGGCGCGATTGAGTGTCCGGATTGATCCAGGGTCCCGAATGAATCGTCGCCGAGATACCGGCCCGCTCGAAGACGTGCATGTAGCGGTCCACTGTGTGGGGCAACTGCTCCATGACCTTGTTGCGGCGGCGAGTTTGTTTGCGCTTTTCGCGACGGCCCTTGACGATGTTCTCGAATTTCAAACCCGCTCGGCGAAAAAAAAACTTAAGGACTCGCGAACGCGTACTACCGTGCACGTCGATGCCGCGGTCATAGGGACCCAGCGCCTTGAGTTCCCGATACAGGCGATACAGCCCGCGCAGTCCGCGATAGTCGCGGTCCACGTCCACGCCGATGACTTCGACGCCGGGAATGTTCCAGAAGAAAGGCTCGAAGGCCTTGCGAGTAACCAGGGTAATGCTCAGGCCCGCGTTGTCGCGAGCCAGCGCATGGAGAACCGGCGTCAGCAGGGCAACGTCGCCCATGGCCGAGAATCTCAGCACGAGCAATCGCATGGGGCGTTTTAAGGGCATGAGCGAAAAGAGATCAGGACTCCGGAGCGTCCTTATCGTAAAGCTGCGGGTTCAGTTTCGCGTCATTGTACATCTTCATCTGGCGATACACTTTCATATAGCGATCGCCCTGCTTGATGTCCTGCATGAGTTGATCCAGGCAGGTTGCCAGGTCCTCTTTCTGTTCCAGCAGCACGGCCAGTTTCGCTTCGCATGTTTTGCGATGGGCTTCGTCCACGTCGGAGCGTTCGGTTTGTTCGCGCATGTGGTAGATCTTGAGCATGAGAATGGACATGCGATCCACCAGCCAGGCCGGCGTTTCGGAATTCAGGCGCGCGTCCGGTTTGGGTTGGGCGTCCTTGAAGTTCTCCAGGAACCAGTCGTCGATTCTTTCCACCGTGTCGGTGCGGTGTTGATTCGAACTATCGATGCGACGCTTGATGGCCACCAGGTCGTTTGCCGGAAGATCCGGGCGACGAATGATGTCTTCCAGGTGCCACTGCACCGTATCGATCCAGTTCTTGAGGTATAGCAGCCCCTCGATGTCCTCGGCTCCGTAGGGGTTTTGCATGGGAGCATCCACGTCATCGGTCTTGTGATAGTCCAGGATGCTCT
>CAZGYS010000987.1:0-1713 GCA_964530305.1 uncultured Leptospiraceae bacterium | reverse complement strand
CGCTTTCTTATCGTTCACCGGGTTTTGCTTCCCCGGTTCCTTCTTATCCGTCACCGGTTCTTTCTTCACGGGCAAGGCCGGTTCCGCGGGCGAAGGATAGTCGATCTTTTCCGTGACCGCGTACACGCTGCCGTCGCGCACGGCGTAGTAGGAGATTTCATTTGCGCCGGTGAAGCGAGGTCGGCCGATGACGGCGTCATAGGAGCGGCCCGGGCGACCGTCCACGTCCACCAGTCGTTTTTCCCCTCGGCGAACCAGGGCCAGGACGCGCGTCTTGTCCGGTCCGAAGGCAATGTAGCTGATTTCGTCGTGCGTCGAAAGCTCCCGCGTGCCCCGCACCAGCAGCATTTTCCCGTCGCGCTTCGCGGCGAAAGCCATGCGTCCGTCGCGGCCCGCCATGACCGGTCCCCGCACGGCGTCGTACTTGGCGCTTTGACGTTCGCCGTGAATGATAAAGGCCCGTTCATCGAAGCGAGCGGAAAAAACCGTATCCCCGGTGACGGGATCGAGATAGGGCGATCCCCAGGGACCGGGATTCACCGTGTCGTAGGGTTTACCGCGCCCACGATCCGTGATGACGAATTCCTGATCGTCCTCGCCCGCCTTGTAGGCCCAGCGTCCGGCCGGCGTAAAGAAGCGCGGACGACCGGATTTATCCAGGGGCAGAATGACGTGCTTGTAGGACGTGCCCGCCTTGCCGTCCAGGACGACGAACATGCCTTCGCCGTCCGCCGCCACGTATGCATGGCGACGCGAATCGGGACTGAAACTGAAGTGATAGCAAAACTGATACGAGGGCGTTTCCTTGCCGTCGATAAAGAAGCGCCGCTTATTACCGTCCCGCGCCAGGTAAGCCGTGCGCTTGCCGTCGGGACTGAACACGAATCGCCCTACGAACCGGTGAGTGCGACCGGCCGTGAAGCGGGGCACGCCGTTCTCCATTCGCGCGCGAATGATGGATTCGCTCCCCGGGGAACCGGCCACATAGGCGAGATCGCCTCCCGAGGGCGCGAAGACGGCCTTACGGGGATTGGGGCGCGGGATGTCTTCGCGTCCGTCCAGAACCAGCACGCGTCGGCGTCGCCGTTTCAAGGCGACGTAGGCCGTGTGTTTGCCGTCGGGGCTCAAAAACAAGGCTTCGATGCGGCGATAGGTCGGTCCGTTGCGACCATCGTGCACGACGAATTCACCGCGTCGCCCCCGGGCGATGTAGGCCAGGTGCTTTCCGTCCGCGCTCAAGCGCGCTTCCCGCACCAGGCGATGATTCGCCTGCGCGACGCCGTCCCGAACCATGAACCAGTTGCGCCCCAGTCGCGCCGGGAAAACGTAATTGCGGCCGTCGGCGCTGTAGACCGGCCCGCGCCAGATCTTGCTCCCCCGTCGAGCGCCGGGCGCGAAGTAGTCCTTGAGTTCCAGCGAGTCGAAGACCCGTTCGGCCTGGCCGTCCATGAAGACGCGCCAGCGTCGCCCGTCACGCCGCGCAAAGGCGATGCCCCGGCCCCCGGGCGCGGGGAAGAGGGCGGTGCGTAGCCGGAGATCCTTGCCGCCGACATAGGTGAAGGGCCCTATCAGACGTTCCGCGGGCGTACGCGTAGTCTCCGGGGTCTGTGCTCCCGCGGGCCCATGGCTCAACAGTCCCGCCATGAACGGAAGGAACGCGACCAGGGCGCTGGTGGAATATGCCGATAGGCCTCGCATCGTAATCAAGTATTT
>CAZGYS010000986.1:0-1720 GCA_964530305.1 uncultured Leptospiraceae bacterium | reverse complement strand
TGGAGGGTCGCCCCTCCCCTTACTTATCCCTCAGCGTCGGCGACGTCTCGACTTTTTGCGCTTGGACGAACCGCCTCCCGAGGAAGCGGTGACGGCCGGCTGCTTACGCGTCGACGACGGAATCGGTTGCACGTCGATGGTCTGACCATTGCCGGAGAAACCGGAAAAGTCCGCGTGACTGGCTTCGCCCTCGATGCGCTGGGCCGGGCCCAGATCTCCCACGGGTCCCTCAATCTGAACCCGGAAGAGAAATTCCGTGACCTGTTCCTTGATGCTCTCGGTCATCTCATCGAACAGACGAAAACCTTCCAGCTTGTATTCCACCAGGGGATTCTTTTCCGCGTAGGACGAAGACCAGATACCTTCGCGCAGGGTATCCATGACGTGGAGGTGTTCCTTCCAGCGCCCGTCGATTACGTCCAGGGCGATGCGTTGCTCGACATAGTTGAAGTCCTCGCCGACGATTTCCGCCTTGTGCTCGTAGGATTGCTTACAGGCCGCCCAGACCTCTTGAAAGAAATCCAACTGGGCATTGCCGGAACGCTTGAACTTATCCAGATCCGCCGTGAAGTCCACGTCCATCTGGGTTTTGAGCCATTCCTCCAGATCAGAGGTATTCCAACGGGTAACGTCGTTGGTATCACAGTACATGGCCACGGCCGATTCCACGGTGTCCTCGGCCCAACTCTGCAGGTGCTCGCGGATGTTCTCATTGTCCAGCACGCGATTGCGCTCTTCATATACGAATTCGCGCTGCTTATTCATGACGTCGTCGTATTCCAGCAGGTGTTTACGAATATCGAAGTTGTGGCTTTCGACGCGTTTCTGCGCCCGGGCGATGGCCTTGTCCACCATGCGGGCTTCCAGTTCCTGGCCGTCGGTCATGCCCAGCCTTTCCATCATGGCCATGATGCGCGGGCCGCCGAAGATTCGCATCAGTTGGTCTTCGAGACTTAAATAAAAACGACTGGAACCGGGGTCTCCCTGACGACCGGAACGACCGCGTAGCTGGTTGTCGATCCGACGAGATTCGTGTCGTTCAGTGCCCAGGATATGAAGCCCGCCGTTCTCTTTCACGGCTTCATGGGAATCCAACCAGATTTCGGCTCGGTCCAGGATTTCATTGGCCTCTTTCTTCTTGGCCCCGCTGGTGATGCCCTTGATGGCGTCGTCGGCGTCGTCGAAATGCTTTTTGAGCATGGCCTCTTTGAACCTGGTAACGCCCTCTTCGGTCTCCGCCATTTTTTCCAGGTCACGGGTATACAAGGGGTAACCGCCCAGTACGATGTCCGTTCCCCGACCGGCCATGTTCGTAGCCACGGTGACGGCGCCCGGTTTACCGGCGTTTTCTACAATCTCGGCTTCGCGTTCGTGCTGTTTGGCGTTGAGGACATTGTGCTTGATACCGGCCTTGCGCAGGAGCGAGGCCAGGTATTCGGACTTCTCAACGGAGACGGTGCCCACGAGAACGGGCTGCTTGCGCGCCTGGCAATCCTCGATCTCCTCGAGAATGGCGTCGTATTTTTCCTTCTCCGTTCGGTAGACGCGATCCGGCGCGTCCACGCGGGCGATGGGTACGTTCGTGGGAATGACGACGACTTCCAGCTTGTAGATTTTCTTGAATTCCTCGGCCTCGGTATCCGCCGTTCCGGTCATGCCGGACAGCTTCTCATACATGCGAAAGAAGTTCTGAAAAGTAATGGAAGCCAGGGTCTGGGAC
>CAZGYS010000985.1:0-1724 GCA_964530305.1 uncultured Leptospiraceae bacterium | reverse complement strand
CTGGGCATGAAAGTTATCGGTTATGATCCCTACATTCCCGAATCAAACCTGGCTCATCTGGAAATCGACATCGTCCCCCGCGAAGAGATCATCAAGAACGCGGATTTCATCACCGTTCATACGCCGCTCACGGATACGACCCGTGACTTTCTCGGAAAGGACAACATCACGCAATTTAAGAAAGGCGTTCGCCTGATCAACTGCGCGCGCGGCGGCATATACAATGAAGAAGCGCTCGTGGAAGCACTCGAGTCCGGACACGTAGCGGGGGTTGCCCTGGACGTGTTCAGCACCGAGCCCACGCCCGAGGATTTCCCGCTGCGCAAATTCGACAACGTCATCATGACGCCTCACCTGGGCGCCTCCACGGGAGACGCGGAGTTCGCCGTGGCCATGGAGACCATTGATGAACTGACCGAGTTCTTCGAAACCGGGGTCGCCCGCAATGCCTTGAACTTCCCCACTCTTGAGCCCGAGGCGTTGGATTTCCTGAAGCCCTACTTCGAAGGCGGCGAGAAAATCGGTAAACTGTTGGCGCACATTACCGACGGCGACATCAAGGAAGTATCCATCAATTATCGCGGCGATGTGGCCGCCTACATGACGCAACCGGTCAGCACGGCCATTCTGCGTGGCGCGCTTTCGCTGGCCATGGGCGATGAAGTCAATTTCGTCAACGCTCCTTTTCTTGCCAAGGACCGGGGCGTCAAGGTTACGGAAACGAAGGATGAGAAGCCCGCGCGTTTCGCCGGTTCGGTTCAGGCGATTTTCAAGACCGGCAAAGGCCGCGAAGTCGAGCTTACCTATACGGCGCGCGAAAAAGTACCCACCGTGGTTCGCCTCTTCGACCTGCCGACCGAGTTTCGCCCGCAAGGCATTCTTATCATCGTTGAAAACAAGGACGTGCCCCGCGTTGTCGGCACCACCGGCATGTTTCTCGGAGACAAGAACGTCAATATCGCCTCGCTGGATCTCGCGCGAAACGAAAAAGGCGGCACCGCTCATTGCGTAATCGCCGTGGACGAGATGTTGACCAACGAAGGCATCCAGGAAATGCGCGGTTTGGAAAACATTCTCAGCGCCGTTCAAGTCGACCTGGGCTGAACGGCGCGGTCAGTAGGCCGAATTTATCATTGACATCGCCTCCCCGGGGCTTACGCTCATGGTAAACCATGAGCGATATGTTGAAGTATTTGAAACGTGGTTTCGCCCTGGGCGTTGGTCTCACCGCCGGCATTCTGGCAACGGCGCTTGTTGCCGTAACCGTGTCCGGAACCGTTACCGTTTTTGAGCAGGGCCAGGTTGTTTCCGCCGCCCAGATCAACGAAAACTTCGCCAGTTTGAAGGCGGCCATCGAGGCCATTCCCGCCACGAACGCCGGCGTTACGCAAGCCCAACTGGATCAAATCGCCGCTCCCATTGGTTCGATCATGGCCTGGCACAAGGACTTACCGGGTAGTCCCACCATTCCGGCCGGCTGGGTTCAGTGTGATGGTCAGGTACTGAGTGACGCTGATTCGCCCTATAACGGCATGACGCTCCCCAATTTAAATACCGGAGCCATGTTGATCGGGAGTGCCACCTCCAGTTCCACCGTGACGGCCGCGCATTTTCCGGGGAAGAATGGAAATATTCCAATGATCCAAAAAGATTATAGTACTCCTTGTGTAAGAGTTACTGGCTGCAAAAAAGGTTCTTAAGTTCTGTGATGAGTCCCCTTAGGG
>CAZGYS010000984.1:0-1728 GCA_964530305.1 uncultured Leptospiraceae bacterium | reverse complement strand
CCCTGACCATCCTTGATCAGAACGCAGCCGTCTCCCAGCACGATTCCGGCCGAGCTCTCGGTGTGATAGTTGCGCGGAATCAGTCCGCCGCGCAGGAGGTTGTAATCGACGCGAACCGAATCGCCCGGGACGCCGGCGGAGTTAAACAGATTGATCAGATCGGAGGGTTCGCTCTGAAAATCCTCATTGATGATTGAGTTGGACGTAATGCGCATCCCGCAACCGCGAATGTTCTGGTAGGCGATGGCGCCGCCGTGTCGTTCGCCGGCCGCGGGTTCGAGCACGTTCATGATGCGATTGTTGTGAATGACCACGTTGCGCGCATTGGGAACATAGTTTTCCGTGGGACCACTCCAGCGAAGGATAATCCCGGAGCGCATTCTTTCCAGGAGATTATCGCGGATGACGACGTCGTTCAGCGGTCGACCTGCCTCCGCCACAAGTTCCATGGCCTGCTTGCAGTCCTTGAAGTAGTTATTGCGAATGATCACTCCCTCCGCCGCTTGCACGCGCAAGCACACGCCGTCGGGATTACTGAAAACGCGATTCTCGATAATCTGCCCGGGCGCGGCCACGACCGTTTGGGCGACGATGGGGCTTCCGTCGTCCAGGGCCCGCAAGGCGTCCGCGTTCACGGTCGAACCTACCTGGCTGGGAGCAATGGCATAGGCGGTACCTTCCAGATTGGAAGCCCCGAATGCGTTCATGGCGGAATTAACGCCCGCGTCGGAGCACAGCGGCGCCTGTCCCGCGGCAAACAAAGCCGCCGCCGCGGCTTCCCGATCACCGGACGCGCTCCGCGTGCACTGGAGCATGGTGAACAGTAGAACCGCCGGCAGGAAGACTGAGCAATAGCGAATCCGGGTGCCCATAGTGTAATGTAGATAATTTAGTACTCGTTCGGCCATTGGATTTCCTCGCGTCAGAAAGGATAATCATTCGGATTGATTGTCGTATCCATGAATATATTGGTGGAATCGGGGCTGCTTGAAGTGGCATAGTCCACGCCTTTCACGTCTCCACAGTAAGTTATGACCTGGGGATTGCGATTGTTCGGCCAAATTCTATACTGGGGACGCATGCGCCACTGGTCGTTGAGAGCACCACAGGTGCCGTCCGCGTTGACCGAGACTCCCGGAGTACACTCGTTCAACCACCATTCCACTCTGTTGTTGCGCACGGTCAAGTTGCGACAAGTTGGTTGTTCGGGATCATAGGGCACGCAACCGGGATCGTCGGGCCCGTACACGACGCAGTTGTGGTTGCGGGTATCGTACATGGACAGTCCGAAGAAGGCATGGTACTTCGTGCGACTGCCGTACATGATATTGTCCTCGGCGCGGATGAAACGCCCGCCGGCGATACCGATGCCGTTCTTGCCTGAATTGATGAGCACATTGCCCACGGCCTGCTGGTGCTCCGCGAAAATCTCCGGCTTCGGATCACAAAAGGTCGGCCCATTGGGATCCGCCGTCAACAGACAGCCGTCCCCCATAACGATGCCCGCCGAGCTTTCCGTATGATAAGCGGAAGGAATGAGCCCTCCCCGTAGCAGGTTGTAGTCGAAGCGAATGGGGTCTCCGTCCTTGCCCGCCGACATAAAGAGATTCATTAAATCCGACGGAGCACTCAGGTTGTCCTGGTTGACGATGCTGTTGTTCGTGGCGGCCAGAACAACCTGAGTGCTCCGTCGGATTTAATGAATCACTCAGGTTGTCCTGGTTGACG
>CAZGYS010000983.1:0-1735 GCA_964530305.1 uncultured Leptospiraceae bacterium | reverse complement strand
GAGCGATCCCATGTCATCGAGCCCCTGCCTCTGGAGACCGGCTCGGCGACCGGCCTCGATGCGGTTGCCGCCGGCGATTCCAGTGGATTGCGAGTGATCCGTCCCCGCCCCGAGAACGGTTGTTTCGGTTGCGGCGGTTCCCATGGGAGCGGTTTGGCGCTGAGCTTTCTGTTCCATGAGACCGAAAATTCCAGTCGGAGCTGGCTCCGAGCGGATGAGCGCTTACAGGGCGCGCCGGGCTGGATGCACGGCGGTTTTATCTCTCTACTGCTGGACGAGGTGATGGGCAAGGTCCTCACGGGTCTGGATGTCGGAGCTCCGACGGCCAACCTGAACGTGGATTTCCGCAAACCCTGTCGCCTGGGGCGGGAACTGGAACTGCGAGCCCGCCTGATGGATGTCCAGGGTCGTAAGCACTACCTCCGGGGCGAGCTCCTGGATATTACCGAAAGGCTGACCGGGGAGAACCCGGACGCCGAACCGATCCTGCTGGCCGAGGCTCAGGGTCTATTTCTGAAAATCGAGGGCCGTCCGGGCACGGCCCCCATTTAAAAGCCTACATATTTCGAAATCTGGGAGACATGCTCACCGGGGTGGTTTATACTCTGGTCGTCCAATAGGAAAGCGCGGGCGTGTGCATGCGCAAGAGGGGTAAGTATGATACTGGGAATTGAATGGTCGGAGCTGGCGGTGCGCTGGGGAGTCGTCTTCTCCATCGTGACGGTACGCTATATCGTTTTCGCCGGGTTGGCCTTTCTGGTGGTCTGGGTCTGGAAGGCGAAAGCCTGGCAGCACCTTCGCATTCAAGACAAGCTGCCCGCGGCTCGGAAGTTGTGGAATGAATTCAAGTGGTCCCTGTCCACGTTCGTAATTTTCGGACTGGTGGGCGTGGGGGTTTTCATCGCCAAAAAGAACGGGCTGACCTTCCTCTACACGGATATCGAGGAGTACGGTTGGACCTACTTCTGGTTAAGTATTCCGGCCTTCATTATTATTCACGATACCTACTTCTACTGGACCCATCGCTTCATGCACCTGAAGCCCGTGTTCAAGCACGTGCATCGCGTGCACCACGAGTCCACCAACCCGTCGCCCTGGGCGGCGTTTTCCTTTCATCCCCTGGAGGCGGTAATCGAGGCGGGCATCGGTCCGTTGCTGATGTTCATCATGCCGGTGCATCCCCTGGCGTTGATGGCCTTCCTCCTGTACATGACGGGTATGAATGTTCTGGGTCACATGGGCTATGAGTTCTATCCCCGAGGCTTCACCATGCACTGGGCAGGCAAGTGGCACAACACGTCGACTCACCACAACCAGCATCATGAGAAGGTGCACTGCAACTACGGTCTGTATTTCAATTACTGGGACCGTATCATGGGGACCAATCACAAGGAATACCACCAGCGCTTTGACGCCATCAAGGCGCGGACGCCGGCGGGTAAAGCCGATGCCGGCGGCGGTCATACGGAGTATCCGGGGACCGAAATTCAGCAGCACCCGGTTTCTTGAACAACGCGAAGCGCGATTTGCAAGCACAAAAAAACCCGGTCTCTTTCGAGGACCGGGTTTCTTGCGTCGACCCGAAAGCCGACAATCATGTTTCGTTTGCGATTAGTCGCCTACGATCATGATCTCTACGCGACGGTTGGCGGGATCGGTCTGCGTGGTGCCGGCCAGCGGTTGTGCGTAACCTTTACCAATCGTGGACAGAACGCGTCCGGAAGAAACGCCGTTG
>CAZGYS010000982.1:0-1737 GCA_964530305.1 uncultured Leptospiraceae bacterium | reverse complement strand
CCCCGTGGCGGCGGCCAGGCGCAGGCCGGTCATGTTGTAGGTTTTGGAAAATCCCATCATGACCAGGGCGTCGGGATAAATGGAACCGGCGCTGCGAAAGTCCCCGTCGTAATCGAAGAGTTCGTAGATTTCATCCGCCGCCAGTAAAGCGCCGCTTTTATCCGCCAGATTCCCGAGCGCGCGAATCTGCTCTTCTTTTATAACGTAGCCGCTGGGGTTCGAAGGGCTGGAAAACATGATCAGTTTGAGCCCGGCGGGATCGACGGCCGCGGCCTGTTCCGGCGTAAAGTTCTCCGGCAGGGTCTCGACTTTCGCGCCCATGACGTCCAGCATGCTCTTGTAAATCAGGAAGTAGGGATCCAGCAGGAGGCAGCGATCGCCCGGTTCGATTACGGCCTGAAACAGCAATTGCAGGAGGCCGGCCACGCCCGCGCTGACCAGGATATTGTCCGCCGGGGCATCGAAACCGTTTTGTTCCTTGAACTTACGTGACAGGCGCTCCCGCAATTGCGGAATTCCCTGGGTCAGGGTGTAGGACGTCTTGCCTTCGCGCAGGGCTTTCTCCATTTCCTCGATAATGGGCGCCGGCGTGGCGAAGTGGGGTTGCCCGATGGAGAGGTTAATGGGGTTCTCCAGTTTACCCGCCAGATCGAACATCTTACGAATCTGAGAGGTATCAATGCGAGTCATGCGTTGGGCGAGCTGAATTTCAGACATGGGAAACCCATACCGGGGCCCGGCTCGCCTCGTAAAGCAAAGTTCTTCCCTGGGCGGAGAGGTAGGTCAGTGGACGCGCAGGGAGCGAATCGTGACGTGGAGAGCGTCGTCGGCGAACCACTCAAACAGGTCCGGCAGTGCCGCGTCCAGTGAACGGCGAAAGTCCCCGATGTATTCCGGGACCGCGGCGGGCATGAACACCAGCGTGTGCTCCCGGAGGTCCCGACGGTAAAAATTCATGTCCCGGCCGGGCCGATTTACATCGGGTAAGTAGCGCTCCAGGTTTGCGCGCGCGAACTCATCCATGATGGCGTTCACGCGTTGCCGTTCCTCGGGCGTGGGAGCATCGGGCACGGACTCATCGGACGCGTGCGCCGAACCTCGGGCGGGGAGGGCATGGGCCGCGTGAACCTTTTCCAGGGAGGGGCGCAGAAATTCAACGCACTTGAGTTCAGTTACGCGCCAGGCGGAAGCATCGCGCAGGCCGGCATTGGCTTCATCGCACAAATTACGCAGACGCGATAATTGCTCCGGGGTTATGTCTTTACCGCCGGGGCGGCGAGCGCCCAGGGAGGTCTTGGGCCAGCGCGAGCCCGGGTTCTCGGGAGCGAGGTTGGGAAAGGCCGCTTCGATGTTTTTTTTCAGCCCGGCGATGGACGAGGGAAAACCGTCAAAGGCCAGAGCCGGCACTCCGTGCCGGGCAATGAAGAATTCGCGCGGGCGTAGTTCGCCGGCCGGCATTTCGGCGACGAGTTCGCGCAGGCGTTCAAGCTCGCTTGCGTTCAGATCGCCTCCGGGCGAATACAATGCCCAGCCCAATCAACGCACAAACGATAAGGAGCGGCCAATCGCCCAGGCGAAGATAGATGGTCCGTACGTGGGGAAGGCGCGGCACCGCGAAGACTCGTTCCTCCATGGTTTTTAGGCCCGTGGGTGGAACGATATGCAGGCCGCGATGATCGGTGACGGTGGAGACGCCGCTGATGGTGGCGCGAACCAGGTAACGACCGGTTTCGATGG
>CAZGYS010000981.1:0-1749 GCA_964530305.1 uncultured Leptospiraceae bacterium | reverse complement strand
TCCGGCAAACCCACGCGAAAAGCGGGCTTGTCCGTTACGCGGGAAAGCGTCATGGTTCGCCCGGCGAAACACTTGCTGAACGCCAGGATGCGGCGCGAACCGGGTTTCTTGTGAAAGGCGATTTTCAACGCGTTCTCATTGGCCATGGCTCCGCTGGTAGTGAGAAAACAATGGGCCAGACGAGAATCGCCCTTGCTCCCGGCCTCCACCAGCATGCGCACCAGTTCGGCCGATTCGCGATTCTGCTGGAGATTGCCCTGCATGACGGTATCGCTGAGCGCGGCGTCCAGGCCCGCTTCCAGCAACGCCGGATGATCATGCCCCAGGAAGTGTACGCCGATCCCGGCGATGAAGTCGTACTTAACGCTGCCGTCGGCCAATTCCACGAGCGCGCCGTTTCCGAAGCCGCTGCCCAGATAGGGAAAGAACAAGTTACCGCCCCGATCGCGCCCGAAGTCCGCCAGGGTTTGTTCGTATTCAACCTTGCGCTCGGGCGCCGGAGGGCGAACCTCCGTAAGTCCGGAACGAAAATCCGCCATGGCCGAGCGAATCAGTTCTCGGGCCTGGATGATGCGTTCGTCTTTCGAAAGGGCGTCGGCTCTTAGATCTTTCACGCCCGCAATGTGGTTGTCCGGGCACGGCGTGTCAAATCGGAAATCTTACGTCCCCTGAACCCGAGCTCCTTCGACAACACCGTAACCCTCCCGTCACGGCATTGTCGAATCTCCGGCCAAAAAGATCTGGACCAGGCCCATGTCCCGACGGGAAATCGACCCATGGACGCGAAGGAGACCCGCATCGTCGCCGTGGACCTGGGCGGCACGGCCATCAAGAGCGCTCTGGTTTCGGGAGACGGTCGAATTCTACGCAAGGAGAAGACGCCCACCGAGCCGGACAAGGGCCGGGACGCGGTGCTTGCGAACATCGCCCTGGCGATTGAAAAAGTGCTGACGCCCGAGGTGAGCGCCGTGGGCATGGGTTCGCCCGGACACGTGGATACGAAAACCGGCGTCCTGTCCTGGATCGAAAACATAAGCTGCCTGAACAACTGTTCGCCCAGGGAGTATGTGGCGGAAAAGTTCAAGCTGCCCGTGCACATCGACAATGACGCCACCAACGCGGTAAAAGGTCAGTACTACTTCGGCAGCGGCCGGGGCGCGAAGCACCTGCTGGGCCTGACCCTGGGCACGGGCGTGGGCGGTGGTTTGATTCTGAACGGCCGGGTGCACCGCGGCGTCATCGATTACGCCGGCGAAATCGGCCACATGACCTACATCCCGGACGGCATGGCCTGCACCTGCGGCAAGCGCGGCTGCCTGGAAGCCTATGCCTCGGCCACGGCCATCAAGCGCGCCGCCCGCAGCCTGCTCAAGCGCGGAATCCCGTCGCGTTTGTCCGAGCATGAACAGCCGGACGCGAAGATCGTCTGTGATCTGGCCCGCGAAGGCGACGAGTCCTGTCGCCAGATTGTCCAGGAAGCCGGTAAGGCCCTGGGGGTCGTCATCGGGAGCGTCGTGAACCTGCTGAATCCGGATCGGGTCGTAATCGGCGGCGGCGTGGCGGACGCGGGAGACGTGCTTTTCGATCAAGTCCGGCGATATGTTTCTCGCCATGCCCTGCCCCCCGCCCATGAACAATGCGAAATTCTGCCCGGAACGCTGGGTAACGACGCCGGAATCCTGGGCTGCGCCGCCATGATCATGATGGAATCCACCTAAAATGTAATTGACCTTCGCGCGGGGCCCCGCG
>CAZGYS010000980.1:0-1749 GCA_964530305.1 uncultured Leptospiraceae bacterium | reverse complement strand
CAGAGGAACAGGTCGTCGCCGAGCCGCGTCACCGAGAGCCGCAGATGCCCGCGTCCCCCAGTTCGGCGCGAAAGATCTCCAGCACGGCGTCGAATTTAGGTTTCAGAATGGCCGCGTGCTTATCCATGTGCGCGCGCAGGCCGTCCATGTTTTTGAAGAATTGCAGGTGGCGCAGCTGGTTAACCTTGTCCGGACCGATGGTTTGCTTACCCAGGTGTTTGATTGCGTCGGCGATGTTCGCCTCGCTTGCCGCCATGGCCGAGAGTCCCGCTCCGGCGAAACTAATCTTGGACGTGGAGCCGAAGACCAGCGCACGGTCGGCATGGCCCGCGTCGGCGCAAGCCTTTAGAATATTCTTGAGGCCATCGAGTTTGCCCAGGTGGTGATATGCGTAGGCGTTGTCCCAGAAGATTCGGAAATCGCCCGCCGCCGTTTTCATTTTTGCCAGGCGATCCACCACTTCGTCGGAATACACGATACCGGTGGGATTGCTGTACTTGGGCACGCACCAGATGCCCTTGATGGAGGCGTCCTCGGCCACCAGCTTTTCCACCTGATCCATGAGCGGGCCGTTTTCATCCGTATCCACGCTGATCATTTCAATGCCGAAATGTTCGCAAATGGCGAAGTGGCGATCATACCCGGGCACGGGGCACAGGAACTTCGGCTTGCTCCCGCTCCAGGGGCCGTCTCCACCGGGCACGCCGAACAGCAGGGCGCGCACGACCGTATCGTGCATGATCGTCAGACTGGCGTTGCCCCCGACGATGATTTGCGCCGGCTCGGCTTCCAGGAATTCGGCGAAGAACTCCTTCGCCTCGGCGATGCCGTCCAGCCCGCCGTAGTTGCGCGTATCGACGCCGTCGCGCGATTTGAAACTATCCTTACCCGGCAAGTCCAACATGCCCGCCGCCAGATCCAATTGCTCCGGCGCGGGTTTGCCCCGGGTCATGTCCAGTTTGAGACCCCTGGACTTGAATTCGTCGTAGCGCTTCGTGAGCTCAGCGAGCAGGGATTCGCGTTCGCTTGGGGATAGTTGAGAGAAGTCGGCCATGGGGGATGGATGATTTCCGGTCGGATGTACGTCAACTAGTATGGAGGGGGAAGGGTCAAAGGGTCTAACGGGTGAAGGGTCCAGGGGGCGAAAGGGAAAAGGTCGAAAGGCGGATGGAAATTCAGGTCAGGAGTTCGGTGAGGGATTTGACGGCGAGGTCGGCGAATTCGCGGAACGGAAAATCGCCCGCGGGATCAATATAGATCGTGGCGGCCCCGGCGGCTCGGCCGGCCTGCAGGTCGAAGAGGTAATCGCCCAGCATCACGGTGTCCCCGGGAGCCGCGCTCCAGGGGCTCATGAGGCGCAGGAGGCCTTCGGGACTGGGCTTGGGCTCGGCGTCGTCGCGCGAAACTACGTTCTCGGCGGCGAAGAATTCGTCCAGCCCGGCGGCGCCCAGGGTCACGCCGACGTTCACCGAATTGTTGCGCGTCAGTATGCCGAGTCGCGCGTCGCGCTCCCGCAGGTTTTCCAATAACGCGCGGGCGCCGGGAGCGGGCCGGGATTCGGCGGCGATTTCCAGTTCGATTTCATTCAGGCGTGCGTGCAGGGGAGCGGCTTCCGCCTCGGGCAGGTCCGCCAGGGATTCCAGAATCGGGCGACCGGGAGGCAGACCCAGTTGCTCGCGGATGGCCTCGAAGTCGTGGGCGGCCAGGGTCAGGGTGCTCAACGGCAATGCACCCTGACCATCCGGTCGG
>CAZGYS010000979.1:0-1757 GCA_964530305.1 uncultured Leptospiraceae bacterium | reverse complement strand
ACTTGCAGATCTTTCGCGCGGAGACGCCGGGCATGGTGGCCCTGAACGTTCAGGAACTGCGGACCCTGCGCATCATGAACGGCGTGGGGGTGGGACTGCTCAGCCTGGGTTTCGCGGCCTACATCAGCGCCATCTTTCGAACGGCGGAGCGCCACATTCGAGCGGAGCGGGCCAAGTCGGAACGCTTGCTGTTGAATATTCTACCGGAGTCCATCGCCGTAAAACTGCGCGAGAATCCGGACACCATCGCGGAGCGCTTTGAGAACTGCACGGTGCTGTTTTCGGACATCGTCGGTTTCTCCGAACTTTCGCGCCGTTTACCGGCGGTGGAAATCGTGCGCGTCTTGAACGATATCTTTTCTCAGTTTGATGATCTGGCCGAAAAACACAACCTGGAGAAAATCAAGACCATCGGGGACGCCTACATGGTCGTGGGCGGTCTGCCCGAACCCCATCATGAACACGCCGAGCGGGTGGCGCGGTTCGCGCTGGAAATGCTGGAGGTCGTGCGGCGCTATCGCGAAGACAAGGAATATCCGTTGGAGTTGCGCGTGGGCATCAGTTCGGGCGCGGCGGTAGCCGGCGTCATCGGCAAAAAGAAATTCGTCTACGACCTGTGGGGAGACAGCGTGAATACCGCTTCGCGCATGGAGTCTCACGGTCTGCCCGGCCGCGTTCAGGTGACCGAATCGACCTACGATCTGCTCAAGGATAAATTCGAGTTGGAAGAGCGGGGTACCATTGAGGTGAAGGGTCTGGGGAACGTACGTTCCTTTCTGCTGCAGAACGTAAGCTGACGAAGCGCCGTTCAATGTTGCAATACTTTCATCAATTTTCCATGGCGACGGACATCGCCCTGGATTGTCCACGGATGGGCTCCCGGGAATGGACGGAAGTAAGGAAAATTTATGGCTATTCCCGTGTGACGTTCTCGCCCGATGAGAGTCTAAACTCGGTAAGGCATGTCGGAACGGGAATTTCAAGAATTGGACCGGGCCATCGAGGCTGCCTGGGAGATTGGCCTGACGGATACGGAGCGGTCCTTCAAGGAAAGCCGTCGGCTCTTCAACGAGTCCCGTCGCCTGGGCCATGAGCGTGGTGCCGCGCTCAGTCGCCGTAACATCGGTTATTGTTATCTGGTATCCTCGAAGGTCGAGAAGTCCTGGGGTCATTTGAAGCGCGCCATCGTCGAACTGGAGCGACTGGGAGAAAAAAAGGCGGAAGCCACCGCCCGGGATTCCATGGCCTTCGTCTTCGATCTAGTGGGCGATTACACGGCCGCGCTGGAGTACGCCTTCGCGAGTCTGCGGCTCAACGAGGAAGTGAACTACGTTCGGGGTATCGCCTGGTCCCACCACAGCCTCAGTCTGATTTATCGCAATATTTCCGATGAGAAAAACTCTCGCGACCACCTGGCCCGGAGCCTGGAGATCTTTCGCGAAATCGAATACACCCCGGGAGAAGCCTTCGCGCTGATTCAGCAGGGCCGCAATTATCTCAGCGCCGGGGATCCCGAACAAGCGCGGGTCGTCGTCCGGGAGAGCATCGAGCTGGCGCGAAAGGCCGGCGTTAAGCTGTTCGAGGGTTGGGCCTGGGCGGAAATGGGAGAAGCTCACAGTCGTTCCAAACAATTCGAAGCGGCGGAAGAGAGCTTCGCGCTGGCGCTGGACGCGTTTCAGTTTCAGAAAAACGCCTTCGTTGCGTCCGACATTCATCTCAAGATGGGCGAATGTCGCATTGACCAGCGCAAGTATCCC
>CAZGYS010000978.1:0-1758 GCA_964530305.1 uncultured Leptospiraceae bacterium | reverse complement strand
TGTCCCGAAAGTAGCGGTGATGGAAAGCCGATTTGCCGGACGCTTGTATTCCGATGAATATGATGACTTCCATTGGGCGACCTCACGCGTCGTTGAACACGATATCGCATGAGACGACTGGAAGTGGAATGATTCACGGGCGCCGGGCGAAAAGGCGATTTCCAGTTCATCCGTTCGGTTTGGAGCTTCGTGACTGTGTACATAACAGCCACTAGATTTGGCGATTTTTTTCCAGTTGACTTTCGGCCAATTCCCTGATACGAAAACCGCCCTGCCGCCCGCCGCCCTTTACAATTGAATCCCACCCGGTCGGGCGTGGCAGCGTCCAAAAATCTTAAACGCTGGCCTCACCCACACGGGTGGGATCTCAGAGAGGGGCCGGGTCAGGCCGGAAGGCCGGCGTAGCGGAAGGATTGCTCTTTTTCGTAGCGGGCTTCGAAGGAACCGATCTTGTCTTCCTGACGCAGGGTCAGACCGATATCGTCCCAGCCATTGAGCAGGCATTCGCGGCGAAAATCGTCTACTTGAAAAGGAAAGGACTTACCATCGGGAATGGAGAGTTCCTTCTTTTCGAGATCGGCGATGAGTTCGGCGCCTTCGTTGCCGTCCACGTAATCGAAGAGCTCCTGCACCTCGGCGGGCGAAAGCACGATGGGCAGCATGCCGTTCTTGAAGCAGTTATTGTAGAAAATATCCGCGAACGACGGCGACACAATAATGCGAAAACCGTAGTCCAGCAGCGCCCAGGGAGCGTGTTCACGACTGGAACCGCAACCGAAATTATCTCGCGCCACGAGCACGGACGCGCCCTTGTAACGAGGAGCGTTCAAAACGAAGTCCGGGTTCTCATTTTGACCCGCGTCGTCGGTAAAACGCCAATCGTGAAAGAGATGTTGGCCGAAACCGGTGCGCTCGATCTTTTTCAAGAACTGCTTGGGGATGATCTGGTCCGTATCGACGTCGGCGCGGTCCAGAAGAGCGGCCTTGCCGCGATGTACTGTTAATGCTTCCATGATAGTCTCCTTAATTCCAATCAAATTTCGCGCACGTCCGCGAAGCGTCCGCTGACCGCCGCGGCCACGGCCATTTCCGGGCTAACCAGATGGGTGCGCCCGCCCTTACCCTGACGTCCCTCGAAATTGCGATTGGACGTGGAGGCGCAACGTTCACCCGGCTGGAGAATGTCGTCGTTCATGGCCAGACACATGGAGCAACCGGCCTGTCGCCATTCGAAACCGGCTTCCGTAAGAACCTTGTCGAGCCCCTCTTCTTCCGCCTGTCGCTTCACGCGACCGGAGCCGGGCACGACGAATGCATGTACGCCGTCGGCGACTTTCTTGCCCTTCGCCAGGTCCGCCGCGCGACGAAGATCCTCGATGCGGCCGTTGGTGCACGAACCGATGAAAACCTTGTCGATGGACACGTCCTCAAGCTTCGTGCCCGGCTTAAGATCCATGTATTCCAGCGCCAGGCGAACCGATTCGCGTTCAACCGCATCGCTGATGTTCGCGGGATCCGGGATCTCGGCGTTGACGCCCGCGACCTGACCGGGGTTGGTTCCCCAGGTAACCTGCGGCGCGATGTCGGCCGCGTCGATTTCGAGCACCTTGTCGAACTTCGCGCCTTCGTCGCTGGGCAGCGTCTTCCAGTATTCCACCGCCTTGTCGAAGTCATCTCCCTTCGGAGCGAAATCGCGTCCTTTCAAGTACTCGAATGTTTTTTCATCGGGAGCAATCAGACCGGCCCGAGCGCCGCCCT
>CAZGYS010000977.1:0-1762 GCA_964530305.1 uncultured Leptospiraceae bacterium | reverse complement strand
AGTGCGTGGCCCGAGAGGTCATGGAGGAAACGAATCTTCGCGTACGCGATATTCGATACTTCGGCAGTCAGCCCTGGCCTTTTCCCCATACCTTGATGCTGGCCTTCACCGCCCGGCACGAATCCGGCGAAATCGCCGTGGACGGAGAGGAAATTCGTCACGCGGATTGGTATCGCGCCGACGACATGCCCACCCGTCCGGACTCTCGCAGTATCTCCGGTCGCTTGATTGATTGGTTCGCCGCCGGAGCCCGGGACGATTCAGGTCCGGAAAATTCCGCTTGACGGGAGTCCCGTCCGGGAGGACCAGATCGGTCATGCCCACCGAACAAATTGATCCCCAGGAAGCCCATCGACGCATGACCGAGGAGGACGCCGTTTATCTCGACGTGCGTACGGTTGAGGAATTCGAAGCGGGACATCCCGCCGGTTCCTACAATGTTCCCGTGCTGTTTAACCAGAACGGACAGATGGTTCCCAATCCCAACTTCCTGCAAGAGGTGGAAGACCTCTTCGCCTCAAATCAAAAACTCGTGGTTGGTTGTCGCACCGGTGGTCGCTCTCAGCAGGCATGCAATATTCTGGAACCTCAGGGTTATGGAGACATCGCCAATGTTCAGGGAAGCTGGGCCGGCACGCCGGCCGTACAGGGCTGGGCCGCCCTGGGCTTGCCGTCGGATACGGGTGCTCCCGAAGGCCGCGCCTACAAAGGCGGTTGACCGGGCATTCACACGGCTCTACGCGAAATTCAATCCCCGTTCACGTGTTCCTCGGAGTCCCGGCCGGATTCTTCCCAGAATGCCGCGACTTTCGCGGGAGCATCGTCGGTTATGATTAACTCATCGCGCCAGTAGGACGGAAGACGCCCACGAAAACGCTCCTCTCCGAAACGACGACCGATGAGCATGACGAAACCTCTGTCGGTCTTCTTTCGAATCACGCGTCCGCCGGCCTGAATGACGCGATTCATTCCGGGAAAAACGTACGCGAATTCGAAACCGTCCAGTCCGCGTTCATCATGGTATTCACGGCGCAGTTCGGCTTCGATGCTCACCATGGGCAGACCCGGCCCCACCACGAAGGCTCCCAGCGCCAGGTGGTCCGGAAAATCGACGCCTTCCGAAAACACGCCGCCGTGCACCGCGCACAAGAGCAAGGTCTCCGCGCGATTCAACTTCAGCAGCTTCATGACCATGTCCGTGGGCATGGCCGGCTGTTGCATGATCACGCGATAGTCGCCCGGCTCCATTTCGTCCACCACTCGATCGCGAAACGTAAAGCTCGAGAAGAAGGCCAGGTAATTGCCCCGTTTTTGTTTTATGGTTTCGGTAATTACCCGGGCGATGTCGGCGGCGTATTCATCTCGTTTGCGAAAGGTCGTTTCGGGTTCCGTTACTCCCAGAAACAGGCGCTTGCGACTTTCAAAAGGCGAAGGTAATTCCAGATTTATGTACGCATCCAAACCCAGCAAGCGCGCGTAGTATTCGAAGGGCGTCAGCGTAGCGCTCATGCACAGCACCGAACGAAAACGTTCCATGTCGGTTCGTAGAAAATCGGACGCGTCCAGACAGGCCATGCGCAGGCGTCCGTCCGCATGCCAGATCAGGGCCAGTTCATCGCCGCCGCGAACCGTCAGATTGGCCAGGTCCCTCAGGGCAAAGAGCAGCTCCAGCAAGGGATCGGAGGCGCGGCGACCGACTTCCGGGCCGCCGGCGAATTCGGGGCCCGTATCCACCGGGCGAAAGGGATGCTCCTCATGCAAG
>CAZGYS010000976.1:0-1763 GCA_964530305.1 uncultured Leptospiraceae bacterium | reverse complement strand
CTTGACGGCGCGCCGGCGAGGGAACTCGATGCGATATGGCCCGCGCAATCAGTCTCGACTTCGACGACGGCGCCCTGCGTCTCACGGCCGAGCTCTTCGAAACGCGTACGGCGGACGGAATTCTCGCGGTCCTGCCGCGCGAAATGGAGCTCACCGCCTGGGGAGACGAAGTCTATGGTCGCCTGGGCGCGAACCTGCCCGACGAATCGCCGCAAGGGAACATTGAACCGGGCGGCCTGGCCTACACCAATCAAGGCGATTACCTGTGCGTTTTCTTCGGCCAGCAACCCGCCTGGCCGGTGGAGTACGTCGGTCGTATCTCCGGCGATGAGTGGCGCAAGTTGCGCGGGACTTCCCCGCGGCGTCTACGCGTCGCGGCCCTGGAAAAGGAAGCATGAAGATGATTAACCTGAAATATCGGCGCGTGTTGATTACGATTATGGCGGCGATTTTCGCCATGGCGTTCGGAAGCGCGTGTAAGCAAGCGGATCCCCACAAGCAAATCATGCTGCGCAATGCCTGGGTCAGACCGGCCGCCGGCATGTCGGCGGGTTATCTGCGCATCGAGAACCTGACGACGCGTCCCGACTTTCTGGAAAGCGCTTCGAGTCCCGACGCGGGCAAGGTGGAATTGCATACCACGATTAACGATAATCACGTCATGAAGATGCGTCCCTTGAACTGGGTACGCATCGCCGCGGGCGGCAAACAAGAGCTCAAGCCGGGCGGCGTTCACCTGATGCTCATGAACTTGAAAAAGGAATTCAAGGTGGGAGACACCGTGGAGTTGAAACTCAAGTTTCGCCTGGCGGGAGAGAAAAGCGTCACGGCCACGGTGAAGGCGAATCGCTATGAATAAACCCGCAACCTTTTATACCGTGCTCTTGGTCGCCTGCGTTCTTTTCGGAGCCGGGGCCAATTGCAAGCGCGAAGACGGTCGCCTGAAGGATTTCAAGCTGGGCATGGCCTTCACGCAAAAGGGCGAAATCAAACTCACGGACCAATCCAATCGCCCGTTCTCATACAAAAAGTACCTGGGTCGGCCGGCGCTCCTGTTTTTCGGTTTTACGCATTGCCCGGATATTTGCCCGGGGACGCTGGCCAACATTGCTCGGGCGCGCAAGCTCATGAAGGCGAAACCGGATCAACTGCCCGTCATCTTCGTAACCGTGGATCCCGCGCGGGATACCCCCGCGAAAATCGCCGAGTATCTAAAGAAGTTCTCCATTCCGGCCGCGGGTCTCACCGGTTCGGAAGCGGAGCTTGAGAAAATGGCGAAAGCCTTCGGGGCGTCCTTTGATAAGCGCATGCTGGACGACAAGGGCGCGTATACCATGGATCACACCGCCTACGTATACCTGCTGGACGCAAAAGGCCGCGTGCGCTATTTTTTCAAATTCAAGGACCCGCCCGAAATGATCGCGGATATTGCCGGGTCGTTGTTGTAAGACAAAAAACTCTTGTACCGGGTAAGAAAATCCGGTAAGTTATCCGAAATGCCTCGAACAAGAAGAAAGACATTGCGCGTCATTGATCTTTTCTGCGGCGCGGGCGGCATGACCCTGGGGTTCGCGCGTTTGTCCCGAGGCGCGTTCAAGCCCATCTGGGCCGTGGACAATAATCGCCACGCGGTGGAGACGTATAATTCCAACTTCGGCCGCCACTGTGAATCCATCGACATCGTGGAGCGTCTGAAAGACGGCGATATCCCCGAGGCGGAAGTCGTCATCGGCGGCCCCCCCTGCCAGGGGTTCAGTCTCTTG
>CAZGYS010000975.1:0-1768 GCA_964530305.1 uncultured Leptospiraceae bacterium | reverse complement strand
CAAACGACGGTTGTCCGATGACGCCGTTGGCGAAGGCGTTATTACTCGTCGGTATGGACGTGAAATAAAGCACGCGATGATTCGCCGTATCGGCCACGTACATCATATTTCCATTTACGTGTACGTCTTCCGGGGTTTGCATTTGATTCGCGGCATTGCCGGAGGCATTTAAGCCGAAGTTCGTCTGTCCCACGACCACGTCGGCCAGGGCATTGGGCGCGGTGGGAACGGTATTAAAAATCAGTACGCGATTATTGCCCGAATCGGCCACGTATAGTTTCGTGCCGTCGCAGTAAACTCCTCGGGGACTGCTCATCTGCTGGGCCATGTTGCCGGAAGTATTATTAGTAAAGTTCGTCTGTCCCACGACTACGTCCGCGTTCTGGCCGCTAAAGATCGGAATTGTATTCCAGATTAATACGCGATGATTGCTCGTGTCCGCGATGAATAGTTGCGTTCCGCAAACGGCCACACCCTCCGGTGAATTCAGCGAATTGGCGCTGGTGCCGGAGGTGGAGGAGCTGAAATCGAATTGCCCGAGAACTACATTGGCTGCTTGTAAATTCGACGTAGGTATGCTGTTCCAGATCAGGACGCGATGGGCCTGGTTGTCCACCGCGTACACGCGCGTGCCGTCCGAATAGATTCCGCGTCCGCGATTGATATACACGGAATTGAAGGGGTACGTCGACGCGGCCACGAGAGTCGTATGCAAATCGGGCTGACCGATGGCGATGTCCGGAGCGACATGATCCGCGGTGTTCGGCAAGGTATTATAGATCAGGGCACGGCGATTGGCGGGGTCCATGAGAAACAGGCGATCGCCGGCAATGCTGAGTTTGTAGGGCGATTGCATTCCACGACTGACGCCCTGAACCGAAGTCGTATTGGTCTGCCCCAGGGCGAAACTCGAACGAGTGAAAAGCAGAGTCCAGAGCAAACCGGTCGTGTTCGTGGAATCGAAATCGGATTCTTCCAGGCGCAGGCAGCCCGTTGCCACGAAAACGCAAAGCAAGGCCAGACAGCAGAGTTTTGTCGGGAGGGCCGTGTTGGTTTTGTTACGCGCGGACTTCATGATTTCCAGTATAGTCGCCCTGGGGAATTCGTCAACCGAGCATTTTGTTTACCGCCCGGGCCCGGCGCTAGTCCGACAGCCCCAGGCGGGTCAAGGGGACCGCGATAATTCGATGATTGAAGGCGTCCGCGATAAACAGGCGCTCATCGTGCACCGTCAGGCCGAAGGGTACATTGATACTCGTTTCACTGATGCCGAACTGATTCGGAATGGTGTTCGTAAAATCGCTCTGACCCCATACCAGATCCGCGGCCGTATCGGTGACCGTGGGAATCGAGCGATAGATCAGCACGCGACTATTGAACAGATCCGCCACGAAGAGCGCTCCATTGTGATAGGCCAGCCCGGCGGGGGAAAAGAAGCCTTGCGCGTTCGGGGTGGTCTGTCCGCCGTCCTTGCTCACATTGGTGAAGTTCGTTTGTCCCAGCACGACGTCCGGATTGACGCCGTTTGTCGTGGGGATGTTGTTCCAGATCAAAACACGGTGCTGAGATGAATCGGAAACGATGAGTTTGTTTTCCGCGATTATGGCGGATCGCAGGCCATTGAGATTGGCGGGTCCGCCGGTAGTACTCGTGAAGTTCGCCTGGCCCACGACGACGTCGGCGTTTTGCATATTCGACGTCGGCGGCGAATTCCAGATCAGCACGCGATTATTGCCGCCGTCGCTGACGACCACGCGCTGGTCGTCGC
>CAZGYS010000974.1:0-1775 GCA_964530305.1 uncultured Leptospiraceae bacterium | reverse complement strand
GTTCACCCGTTCACCCGTTCACCCGTTCACCCGTTCACCCGTTCACCCGTTCACCCGTTCACCCGTTCACCCGTTCACCCGTTCACCCGTTCACCCGTAAATAATTTGCAACTAATCGTCCGCGATGTGCTCCCATGTAGTAAGGAGCGTACCCATGAGCGAAAAACAAACCCGTATCCAGGGTTCCGTCGACCTGACCTTCGACGCCGTCCGTGAAACCACGAATCTCGTCCAGCGCACCCATCGTGCCGCGTCCGATCGCGTTTTTCGGCGCATTGACGCCCTGGCTCCCGCTCCCATCGCCTCCGCGGCCGGAATCGTGCGGGCCGTTCACAACGGTATTTCGACCGGTGTCTACTCCGCCATTCGCGGCGCAAACAGCGGCATCGGCAAGATGGTCGATCTGGGACGATCCCTTGCGCCCGCGGGGGAGGCCCAAAACTCGAACTCGAAACTCGCGGATAATCTCCAGGGAGCGCTGAACGGTGTTTACGGCGATTATCTCGAACGACGCGAAAACGGCCTGGCGCAGACCATGGACTTTCGCCGCGAAGGCAAGTCCGTTCCGCTTACGGCCGACGGCTTGCGCGATGCCTACCCGGACGCGACCGGTCGCATCTGCGTTTTCGTCCACGGGCTCAGTTGCACCGAGTGGTCCTGGAATGTCGCCGGCGAAAAGTTTCACGGGGACGCCCATGCGAACTTCGGGACCCTGCTTCAATCCGACCTGGGTTATACGCCGTTTTATGTTCGCTACAATACCGGACTGCATATTTCCGAGAATGCCCGCGGGCTGTCGGAACTCATGGATGAACTCACGCGCGTCTATCCCGCCGAAATCAGCGAAATCGTTCTGGTGGGCCACAGCATGGGCGGGCTGGTCGCGCGGGGCGCGGCGGCCCATGGCGATTCCGCCGGCGAATACGGCGCGAAATCCTGGACGCGCCGGTTACGCCATGTCTTCTGTATTGGTTCGCCGCATCAGGGAGCGCCCCTGGAAAAGGCCGCGAATCTATTGAGTAATGTCTTGAATCGCTTTGATACCGCCGGCACGAAGGTTCCGGCCGAAATCCTGAACTCCCGCAGCGCGGGGATCAAGGACCTCCGCTTCGGTTCTACGAGCAAGGCCGATTGGGAGGGGCGAGACCCCGACGCATTGCTGGAGGATCATCGCGAGGGCGCGGCCTTCGTTCCGGGCGTGGACTATTACTTTATCGCGGCCACGATCATTCGCGATGCCGAACATCCCATGGGAGTTTTGCTGGGCGATTTGCTGGTGCGATTGCCCAGCGCCATGGGGCATGCGCCCGATCCGGCGCGCCGCATTCCCTTCCAGGCCGGCCGCGTTTTTCAGGGTATGAATCACCTGCACCTGGCGAACCATCCGGACGTCTACGCGTCTATTAAGGCATGGCTCAAGGGATAAAACGAAACAAGAACCCGCTAACCCGCGGTAACCAGGCGCGGATGGTCCTGGCGCTGGTACTGTGTGCGTCCTCCCTGGGCGTCGGGGCCTGCGCTTCCATGCCGGGCGGGGTCTCCAGGCAAGATTCAAACCCCGGCGCGAGCAGACCCGGAGCCGGCAACCTCGCGGAGAAACCGGCGGTTGAAAAACCGAATCCCATCGCCAGGTATTTTCGCGCGCGCCTGGCCGATGCGGGAGACATCTTTTCTTTCTCCCTGGCCGGGAATGTCTATGGTGCCCAGGCAACCGTTTCTAAACTGGGCGTGGGAGTGTATTCCACGGGCGCCAGTCTGCTGGGCCCCAATCGTTT
>CAZGYS010000973.1:0-1779 GCA_964530305.1 uncultured Leptospiraceae bacterium | reverse complement strand
CATGCTCGTGAATTTCCTTACGGCGATTTGCGTGGCGCCGTTTTTCAAGCCGCCGCCGGAGAACGTTCAGCGCATGGTGGACGATATTCGCGTCCCGGGAGAAAGTAAATGAGTATTACGGAACAGGAAATCGCCCGCGAAATCGAGAGGTTCGAAGGCGGCATCGACTTGATGGAGAAAGTGGCCGGAGATATGACCTCCGATCAGCTTCACGCGCGACCGGTGCCGGGAAAAATGAGCATGCTGGAGTGCGTCTGTCACATGGCCGATTTCGAGCCGATTCTCGTCTATCGCATGAAGTGCATGCTGGCCTTTCATAAGCCCGAGCTCATCGGAATCGACGAAGACGCCTACGGCAAGGGCTTGCGTTATGAACAACGTGATTTACGTGAGGAGCTGGATGTATTCGCGACGACTCGTCGCCAGATGCTGCGCCTGCTGCGCACGCTGGGCCCTGACGATTTCGAACGTCGCGGCGTTCATTCCGAGCTGGGCGAAATTACGTTCATGAGTTATCTCAAGGGCGCCAGCGGGCACGTGAACCACCACATGAAGCACATGAATGATAAGCGCATCGCCCTGGGCCTGACGGCGATTCCCTGTGAGGAATCAAGGGACTATCCGGCGAAGGCGGCTGATTGAAGAATAATAGGGAGCAACCATGAATGGAAAGCGAATATTTATAATTGGGCTCGCGTCCGTAATGTCCGTCATGGCCTTGAGCGCCGGGGAAGGGCACAAGCTGGTCGAGAAGGAATACACGGCCAATAAGTTTCTCTATAACTTTCGCATTCGCGTGCCGGAAAACTCGAAGTTCGCGGAGCAGGATAGCGGGATTTACGTTTACTACTACACCGAGGAAAACTCCGCGCAGGTGACGGTGCACGCGAAGCCGGGAGAAAAGTTCAGTCTCAAGCGCGCCCGGAGTTCCGCTACGATGCTGGGCGATGCTATCGAAAAAGAGGAGAAAATATCGAGTGGATTGTTATTGTTGTTCGTGAAACCCCGGGCCTACTTTCAAACGATCCATGCCTTTGCCCGAGGTCCCGACGGTACCTGGCTCATGGCGAAAGTTAGTGGTCCGAAAACGAACACTCCGGTGCTCAAGGAAATGGCGCTGTCCTTGAAAAACGGCGGTTACCAGAAGCCGCGCCTTGTTTTGAAACGCCGCTCTTATCGTTCCGTATTTTCGCTTATGGTTCCTACGACGGCAAAACTTACCGACATGGATCCGAATTCATCCTCGGTTAAGTTTGAGCATTCCCTTTCTTTTTCGGAAAGCGTTTCCGCTTCGGTGACGCACTACGACCCGGATGAACCCCCGATGAAAATGTCCGAATTGATCTCTAAATACGAAGCGAAGCATGTCCTGGAGCAAAAGACTCTGCCGGGGGGCCACCTGTTTCTCAAGTTGAAAAAAATCGGCTATGGAGAGGACCAGGGCGCGGTAATGCTGGCCAGAAGCCCCGCCGGAGAATACTTGAAACTGGAAGTCATGGGGCCGGCTCCCTTCGCGAAGATGATGACGCGCATGGCGCTCTCATTCAAAATTACAGGTCGTCCGCGCGTCGCGATTTCGAAATGGAAGAAGGTCTCCATGAAGAAAGGTACGGCTATTTTCGAAGTGCTCGTTCCCGAAGGATCGGCTCGGGTGATATACGGAATCGGCGACCCGGCGCCCGATTTCATTTACAATCGCGATGTGGGCCTACTTGAGCAAATGCGCATGCAAATGGAGGATGTAAGCCTGGGGACGGATGATACCTTCTCCATGAAGTG
>CAZGYS010000972.1:0-1782 GCA_964530305.1 uncultured Leptospiraceae bacterium | reverse complement strand
GTCCTTCGCGTACGCGATGAAAGACCGACGTAATGCGACGGGTATAATTCGTCAGGATGAAGTTCAAGAGGTCCAGCACGTCCGAGAGGGGCATGCCCGAGGCGATCAGTCCCAGGGCTCTTTGCTGGTGGTTGAGCATCTCGGACGAGAGCTTTTGCAGCAGGCGCGAGCGCCGCTCCTCCAGCGCTTTTTGCAGGGAGGCCGCCGCCATGTCGGGGTGTTCGCGCAGCAGGTAGTCGGCGGCGCCTCGTTTAAGAATGTCGATGATGCGCGCGTCGTTGCGCTGGTCGAAAAGGATCAATACCGGAATCAGGGGGAAGAGCGATTTGATCATCTCCAGCACCGTGACGCCGTCCAGTTCCAGGGCGTTGTCGTGAGCCAGAATGGCGTCCACGTCGTCTCCCTGAAGCGCGTCCAGTAAGTCATCGCGATTGGAGATAAGATTGAAGGTGACGGGAGTATATTCCAGGTGCGGGCGCAGCAATTCCTGAAACTGATCGTCCTTGTCCAGGATGATGATTTTGGAGGTCTGGAACTCCATGGTAATCGGGCGATGGTTATCCGGCTACCGCGAGCTGGTAGAAGGGATGGCTCTTCAAGAGATCATAATAGGCCCAATCATAAAAGGCGGCCTTGCTGTCGTCCATCTCATAATGTTCGAAAACGAGAAACGCGATTTCCTTTTCCGTGACGGGCGTAAATATCTTCAGAAAATTTTTCGTGATTACCGAAGCGAGGATGGTAATGCGCAGAATATCTCCGGCCGCGTCGATTTCGGAGGTCGTGAATTGTTGGCCGGCCATGACGTCCTGCAGGTAGTCGGGCATGGACCAGGTTTCGAAGAGGCGTTTCCCGATTTCGATGTGGTCGATTTTATAGACCTGTCTTTCCAATTCCAGAATGTCCGTGCCTTCCTGCTCGGAACGTTCCAGTAACTGTTCGTAATGGCGAATTTGATTATAACCGAAAACGGCCATGCCCACCTTCAGGAGCAGACCCGATAGAAATACTTCCTCGCGAATGGCCAGTAGTTTCGCGGGCTTACAAAGATCGAAAGCCACCAGGGCCGTGAGGACCGGGAACTCGTGCATGTAACGCGCGAAGGTATCCCCCTTCAAGCTGATGGTAAGATCCTTCATGGACATCATCAGAATCAGGTTCTTGGCGTTCTTGAGGCCCAGCAGAGTGATGGCGTCCCGGAGGGTCTTAATTTTGCCGGAGCGTCCGTAGAAAGCTGAATTCGAGGTCTTCAGCAGTTTGGAGCAAATTCCCTTGTCCGCGGAAATTAAGCTCTCCAGCTCATCACTGCCGGCGTCCGGCCGATTGGGATCAAACAGCAGGACCTTGTGCATGACGGTGGGAATGGGGGGAATCTTGGTATCGTCCATTCCTAACATATTCTACGCGCGCCCTCTTCAAATACCGAACCCGGGGGTCCGACTGAGAATAAATTGTTATTCCGGGGAGCGTCCTGGAAAACAAGAAAAAAAACCGGCTTAACCTGATTAACCGCGATCTGATTTAAAGCAGCCGACCGGGATGTCGGATGTTCAAAGAACGAAACCCAGCACGGCGGCAATGCCGGCAACCGCGGCGGCGACGCCCAGGGCGATGCTGGTAAACTTCAAAGTACGAATCGCCTTTTTATGGGGTTGCACGGCCCGGTGGTAGCGTTGCTTGCGTCGGAGGCGATTGCTCTTACGGGTCTGGGCCTGGTGCTTGCTTTCGCGGACTTGCTCGTCCTGCCAGGCCGATTCGCTCTGGTCCACGAAGACCTTGACA
>CAZGYS010000971.1:0-1783 GCA_964530305.1 uncultured Leptospiraceae bacterium | reverse complement strand
ATGTTTATGATCTGCAATCCCGTGCTTTCCCGGGACGCGCGCACGGCTCTCACCCTGCGCATTCTGGGAGGACTGACGGTAACCGAAATCGCCCGCGCCTTCGTATCATCCGAGACCGCGGTGGCTCGACGTATCTCCCGCGCCAAGAACACCCTGCGCGAAGCCCGCGTTCCCTTCGTCGTTCCCGGCGAAGACGAATTCGGTGAACGACTTCCCTCCCTGCTTGAGGTAATCTATTTAATTTTTAACGAAGGCTACTCCGCCACCAGCGGTCCGGATTGGATGCGACCGGGTCTGTGCGAAGAAGCCCTGCGCCTGGGCCGAAGCCTGGCCGCCCTGGCACCTCGGGAGGCGGAGGCCCACGGTCTGACCGCGCTCATGGAGTTCCAGGCTTCGCGCCTGCGCGCGCGAAGAGGCCCGAACGGCGAACCCGTCCTCCTGCTGGATCAAAACCGAGCTCACTGGGACTACATGTTGATCCAGCGCGGTTTCCAGGCGTTGAAAAGAGCCGAGGAACTGGGCGGCCCTTCCGGAACTTACACCTTGCAGGCTTCCATCGCCTCCTGCCACGCCCGAGCACGCGCTCCCGAGGAAATCGATTGGCATCGCATCGCCGCGCTCTACGACGCCCTGGCCCGCACGGCCGGTTCTCCCGTGGTGGAATTAAACCGCGCCGTGGCCGTTTCCATGGCCTATGGCCCCGAGGCCGGCCTGGAAATCCTGGACGGCCTGCGCGGCTCGGCGTCCCTGCGCGACTATCATCTCCTGCCCACCGTACGCGGCGATTTCCTCTTCAAACTGGGTCGTCTGGCGGAAGCCGCCGAGGAATTCAAGCGGGCCGCCGCCTTGACGCGCAACGATTCGGAGCGCGAACTTCTGCTTTCGCGCGCGAAACAATGCGATGATTGACTAAATGTTTGTCTTGCTTCGAAACGCGCTTCCCCTTAACCTGGAGTTCCGAAACCTTCAAGGCGTCTTCGCCGGATCATGGAGCGATTGCATGAAGTTAACCCGACGAGTCTTATTTTCAGCGATTTTGCTTTTCGCGCTTTCCGCGGCTCCCGCCTCGGGAAACGCGGGGGATTGCCGGGGGAATTGCATCAGCGGCCGGGGCAGCATGTACTTCGCCAATGGCGATAAATACCAGGGCGGCTGGAAGCATGGTAAGTTCCACGGTCCGGGTCGTTTCTACCGAGCATCCGACGGTACGTTTTTTTCAGGCGGCTGGAGATACGGCCGAATGCATGGTTGGGGCACGCTGTATTACAACAATGGCCGAGTCATGTTCAAGGGCGTGTTTCGCGACAATCGCCTGAAGCGGGGTAAAGCCTACGATCGGCGGGGACGGCGCATTAAGTTAAGCCGTGCTCCGCTACGGGTTGCCCCCGCCGGCGGCGCGAAGACCCCCTTCAAAAGATACCTGGAGACCCGGATTTGCCGCGGCTGCATTCTATCCGGCCGAGTATTTCGCGGCCTGCACTTGCAGCAGAGCGATCTTTCCCGGGCTGACTTAACCCGCGCCCGTTTTTCCTTCAGCGTCATGCGCAAATCGCGCTTCCGCAAGGCCGGCATGCGCTGGAGCGTGTTCCAGGGCGCCGACCTGCGGGAGTCGGACTTCAGCGGCGCCGACCTGAGGCAGGTTTCCTTTCGCGCCGCCCACATGCGCGGGGCAAACCTGAGCGCGGCAAACCTCAAATGGGCGGACCTCCGTTCAGCCGGTCTGCGCTTCGCCAAACTGCGCGACGCGGACCTGAACGGCGCCGACCTTCGCCGGGCGGACCTT
>CAZGYS010000970.1:0-1812 GCA_964530305.1 uncultured Leptospiraceae bacterium | reverse complement strand
CACGCGCCGGAGCAGAACTGCTGCGGCATGCCCGGTATCAACAGCGGGGACTTGAAGTTCGCCCTGAAAAAGATGCGCTCCAACGTGGAGTCGCTCTATCCCTATGCAAAGGACGGCTACAAGATTCTAGCCATCAATCCCACCTGCTCTTTGACCCTGAAGAAAGAATACATTACCTTCATGCCCGAGGACGAGCGGGAAAAAGCAAAGGTCGTGGCGGAAGCCACCATGGATCTACATGAATACCTGTTCGCGCTCAAGCGGCAGAATCGCCTGAATCGGGACTTCAAGAGTTCGCCCGGGGACGTGGCCTATCACGTACCGTGTCACCTGCGGGCCCAGAACATCGGTTTTCGCTCGCGCGATATCATGAAGCTGATTCCCGGCTCGAAGATCGGCGTGGTGGACGAGTGTTGCGGTCACAACGGCACCTGGGCCATGAAAAAGGAATACTTCGACATGAGCCTGCAGGCCGGTAAGCGCGCCTTTGAGGACCTGCTGGAAAAAGAAGCCAATCACACGGCAACGGACTGCCCCCTGGCCGCCATCCAACTGGAGCAGGGCATGGACGCGAAAGAACGTCCCGTACATCCCATTCAGGTTCTGGCTCGTTCTTATTTGGCGCCCGATGAAGGGGGGTTCCCCGATGCGGTGCCGTCGGAAAAGAAGGAAGGCTGAATCGCCGCGGCGATAATCACCCGGGTAAGGAACATGAGCAGCATGAAAAAACTGGAACGATCGGATATAATGGAAAATCCCGAATATGAGAAAGTCCGCGACGACTTTCGCGCTCGGGTCATGGCCATCAAGGACGCCCGTCGCGTGGCCGTGGGTCCCTACCTGAATTTCCTCTTCGAAAATCGGGACACCATGCATTATCAGATTCAGGAAATGATGCGCGTGGAGCGCATTACGGAGGAAGAGGCCATCGCCCATGAGATCAAAACCTACAATGGCTTGATCCCCGGCGCGGGAGAACTCTCCGCCACCTTGCTCATCGAAATCGACAATCCCAATGTGCGGGACTTCAAGCTGCGGGAGCTGGTGGGCCTGGATGAACAGGTTTTCCTGTTGATTGATCGCGATTATCAGATCCAGGCGAAGTTCGACGACATGCAGTTCAATACGGAGAAAATGTCCTCGGTGCAGTACATTCGCTTCGAGCTGGGAGAGCAGGGTGCCGAAGCCCTCAAGAATACGGACAGCGTGGAGTTCCTGACGACCCACCCGGCCTGCTCCTATCGCATGAGTCTGTCGGCCCGGCAAATCGCCGCGCTGAAGGAGGACCTGCAAGCCTGACCCGGCGGCGGCAAGCTGCAACGGGAGTCCTCACGAAATCATGAGCGACGAGTACGTGCTTTTTTACCAGGGACGCAATCCCATGGAGGCGCACATGCTCGCGGGTTTGCTGGAAGACAACGGCCTTGAGCCGCATATCGAACAAGAAGACATCGCCACCCTCTTCGGCGGCATGTCGCCCGTGGATCAGGGCGTCCGTATTCTGATCCGAAAGTCCCAGCGTGAGCAAGCCCTGCGAGTGGTGCGGGACGTGGAAACCGAAGCGGGTTTTTACGGTTTCGAGACCGATGATTCCCCCGCCCTGGGCGATTCCGGCTCCGGTGCCGGGACGTCGGACGTGTCCCCATCGCCCTTTAAATGGGCCCTGAAAATCGGCAAGTATCCCGTGGCAATCTGGCAGGTGCTCGGTGTAATTGTCGGTCTGGCCGGAGCCGTGTGGATCCTGGTCGAAGTCGTTTCCGGCGATTACAGTATCTTTAAGTGGCTGGACTGAGGTGAGAGCCGCTTGGGCGC
>CAZGYS010000969.1:0-1816 GCA_964530305.1 uncultured Leptospiraceae bacterium | reverse complement strand
GTCGAAAATCATGCGCCGTAAGACGTCCCGATTGCGGGCAAGCACCTTGAGATCCCCGGGGTTCTCGGCCATCACTTCGAAGGTTGCCAGAAACGAATCATGGAGGAACGTCATCTGGTCCGCCGCGGCCCTTCGCGCCGGTCGAATGGCCGCGCGCACACGCTCCGCGAAATCCTCGGCGATGGCGCGCATAACCGATTCCTTGTCCGCGTAATAGTTATAAAAAGTCCCCTGGGCCAGACCGCTTTCTCGAATCACTTCGCGTATGGAGCAGGCTTCATAACCCACGTCCCCGAACACTCGTCGAGCGGCCTCCAGGATTTGTCCGCGATTTCTCAGCTTATTCGATTCACGACGGGAAATACTGTCGGAAGCCATGCTACACTCCCCCGTTCACGGCGTCCATCGTCCAGCAAAATGCCCCACGGAACGCCAAAAATATGAACAATTGGTCATATTTCACCTTGACGCTCGACCCAAAAAATGAACGAATGGTCACAAATAAGCCATCGAAATTCAGCAACTCCCGGAGGAAATTATGCATCCCACGACAACGAATGATACCCAATCCCTGCTGCGTCCCATCACCCACTTTCAAGGAACTCGCGACTCAAGTTCGCCGGAGCAGCGTTTGTCCGCGGTGCGAAGCGCGGCTCGGAGCTTCCGCGAATCCATGCTGGCCGAAAATGAAGTCACTTATTACAAATCCGTCGGTCTGATTCGAGTTCCCTATCCCACGAAATATGGTTTTCTCAACGCGATGTCCGCCCGCTCGCCTTTCCTGCACATCACCAATCGCCTGTTCATTGCTCAATTCAAGACGGCGGCCGGTTTGAAGACGCTTCTGGTTTCGCCCTCGGACATTCTGGGAAACCGGGAGACGCCCTTTTTCAAAAGGCTGGCGGGGCAATTCGGACCGTTTCAAAACCTGGGCATGAAATTCATCGCGCCAATTCTCTCAACGGTGGAACAGGCGCTGGACAAGGCGGGGATCACTCCGGAGTCGGTGGACTACATCACCTTCGATCATCTACATACTCAGGATCTACGTAAATGGTTGGGCACGAACGGGGAACCCGGCTACTTCCCCAACGCGAAACTGCTGGTGATGCGCACGGAATGGGAATCGACCATGAATCTGTTGCCCCCGCAGAAGGACTGGTATTGCCCGGACGGAATCGCGGGCATCGATCCGCGGCGCGTCATTCAACTGGACGGTGATACCATGCTCGGCGAAGGCGTTGCGTTGATCCGCACGCCCGGCCACACGGAGGGCAATCACAGCATCGTAGTGCATACGCCTGAAGGCCTGATGGTGACCAGCGAAAACGGTATCGGACCGGATTCCTACGCGCCACTGAATTCGCGCATGTCCGCCGTCCGTGATTTCGCTCGGGACACGGGGATGGAAGTCGTACTGAACGGAAATACGCTGGAAGGCGCGCTGGATCAGTACATTTCCATGGTTCAGGAAAAAGAAATACAGCAGTCCCTTGCTGAAATGTGTGCCAAGGGTTATTTTATCGAACCAACCTCCGCAGCAGTGGTTGCGGGGGTGAAACAATACATTGATAAATTTTCGAGCAAGAATGAAAGCATTGTTTCTGTCTTCACCGGGCATGGGCTTAAATCAGCAAATAAAATTGGGAAACTCCTCCACTTGAATTCATGAGTGCTATTTTTCTCATTGGAACGGCGCAGGCAGTATTCTTTGCATTATTGATCCTGAATAAAGCGAAAAAAAGTCTTGCAGATAAAATTCTTGCAAGTTGGTTGCTGTTCATTGCTCTTCACCTATTGATCAGCTTCAAGGAAT
>CAZGYS010000968.1:0-1826 GCA_964530305.1 uncultured Leptospiraceae bacterium | reverse complement strand
GGGCCATGATTACGGCGCCGGTTGTATTTATTACGCGGCGATTCATGTTCGAAATTAAGACGCTCGCGCGCGACGGACGCGCAACAGAATCCAGAGCAGCCCCAGCAGCGCCGGCAGCAGAATCCACCAATCGCCCATGAGCATATAGATGGTATGAGCATCGCGATTGATGGGCACGTCCCAGACTTGAAACGTCCGTTCCGTGAAGCGCGTCATGCGTGGGCCGCTCAAGGGCTGCACGTAATTACCGACGATGTCCACGAATCCGGATGCGCCGCGGTTTACCGAACGCACGAGCGCCCGCCGGGTTTCAATGCTGCGAATGCGGCCCAGTTCATAATGCTGAAAGGTTTCAACGGTATCGCCGTACCAGCCGTCCTGGGTCAGATTCACCAGGAAGTCCGGATTTCTGCGGGGGCCGCCGGGTTTGCCATGGGCATTGCCCGTATTGGAATTAAAAAATCGCCGGACGTAGGACGGAATAATGACTTCGTAGCAAATCAGCGGCATGAACCAGCCGTGGGCCTTGAATGCGCGGTCCGGCGGAAATTCGCCCTCGAAAGCGCGGGGGTTCTTGCCGGCGATGATGGGCAGCGTCAGGGGCGCCTGGTATCGGCGGGGGTTGTCCGCGTTCACGCGACCATAGGGCATTAAGTTAAACTTTTCCCCGGGCCAGAAGCGACCCATGCGATCCAGGATGGGGACCAGGCGAATCAAGCCGGTGGAGCGCAGAAAGGCGACGCCGGGCACGTATTCACCGAAGGCCAGTAGTTCGTTCTTATGGTAGCGTCCGCGATTCTTGCCGTCGCGACCGTAGAGCACGGAGGAGTTGTAGGATTTCTGGCGCAGGCGACCGGACGAGTCTTTTTCTCCGCGAATGGTGATGTCGTTCAGGAAGACGTCCACGTTCCAGTTGTAGGCCATCAGTTGAGCCATCAGCTCGAACTCGGGTGAATAGCGTTTGCGGCTTCGCGTAAAGGGCGTGTCGTCCGCGCTCAGGTAGGGTATACCCGACTCGGGGAGCACCACGAGATCCAGTTTGCCCTCCGAGCTTTCGGCGGCCTTTTGCACCAGGTTGGGCATGACGCCGTAAATCAAATTGCGCAATACCAGCGGGGTGATGCGGCGAACGGAGGCTTCGTCCAGCGGGGCCGCTGGGCTGACCACGGCCACGCGTACTTTCGGCATGGCCGCCTGGCGATTTTCAATTTGCGCCTTGCGCGCGAAGCCGTAGGTAAAAGCAAGCAAGAGCAAGGCCGCCGCCGGCCAGGCACGTTTCCAGAACAGAGGCCGCTTGATGAAAGCCGGTAGACCGCGCCCTTTCAACGCCGACGCGAAAGCGCGCGCGGCCATATACAGAACATAGGACACGGCGAACATCAGGAACGAGAGACCGTAGATTCCCAGGACGTCCGCGGTCTGGGCCAGAACAATGTTGCCGGCGACCAGATTGCCCCAGTACCACGGAAAAATCTGGGGCGTAAGGTAATCGGTAAGCAGCGCCAGTAAACCCACCAGGAACCAGCGGGACGGCATGAGGCGACGGAAGCGCTTTCGCAGGGCGATTCCCAGCAGTAATACGAAGATGGGCGATTTTAAGTTAAGCAGAACCGTATACGGTATAAAGATCAATCCGGCGATCACGATGGGAATGCCGCCGAAGGTTCCGAACATGTGGAACATCCAGTAAAACGAAAACGCGCACAGGAAAAACGAGGACACCGCGCCCGACAAGAGCAGCATGCCGGTCCGATTGCGAAAGCGGTGACTGAAGTAGAACAGGGGCCAGGGAGCCAACCAGCACAGCAAGGGCCAGTTGTAGGGGG
>CAZGYS010000967.1:0-1830 GCA_964530305.1 uncultured Leptospiraceae bacterium | reverse complement strand
CGCATCAGCTTGACCGTTGCATCCATTTGTTCCTGCTGGATGACATTGGAGAGGTGCGTGGCGACAACCGTAGCCGGATCCACCACGTCGTAACCGCCGGATTCCGCGTCCGTCTTGCGCGAAGGTTCGATCCAGTGCGCGCGCAGGTTGTAGGTGGGCTCGGTAAACTCCGGTTCCTCCAGGGACACCTGGACGCGTCCCGTATCGATGGCCATGAGCTTCTCGGGATCCAGTCTGGAATTGCCGATGACGCTGCCCTGCAGCTTGATGTTGTATTCGCCCGGCTCCAGGTTCATGTTGTCGCGAATGCGAACCGGCGGCACGATGAGTCCGCTTTCCATGGCGAATCGCCTGCGCAGACGCGAAATTTGGTCCAGCAAAGTACCGCCCGCCTTGGGATCCACGAGGGGTATGAGGTTGTAGCCGATCTCCACCTCCAGCGGTTCCGTGCGCAAGTGCTCGAGGTAGGATTCCGGCTTGCGTTCTTCGCCGGTTTCGGCTTCCTTCTTGCGGTCGTCTTCGACTTTCTGTTTCGCGGATTTCTCGATGCGCGTGGCCAGAAAGATCAAAATGCCGCCGATGCCGGCCATGGCCACCAGGGGGAAGCCCGGTATGAAACCACCGACGATAAGAATACCGCCCACGACGTAGAGAACATTGGGATTGGCGAAGAGTTGCTTCTTCATGTCCTCGGGCAAGGACTCGTCGCCCACGGAACGGGTAACGATAACGCCCGTGGCGGTGGTGATGAGCAGGGCCGGAATGGACGAAGCCAGACCGTCACCAATGGTAAAGCGCGTATAGGTTTGCAGGGCCGTGGTAAAGTCCATGCCCTGAAAACTCATGCCGACGATGAGCCCGCCGACGATGTTGATGGCGGTGATGATGAGACCCACGCGAACATCGCCCTGAACGAATTTGGACGAACCGTCCATGGCTCCGTAGAAGGCCATTTCCTTTTGCAGGTTTTCGCGGCGGCGACGTGCTTCGTTTTCGTCGATGTAACCGGCGGCCAGATCCGAGTCGATGGCCAACTGCTTACCGGGCAAGGAGTCCAGGGTAAAACGCGCGGCGACCTCGGAAACCCGCGTGGCGCCCTTGGTGATAACCATAATCTGCACGAGGGTGATTACCAGGAAGATGATAATCCCCACCACGTAGGCGCTGGCGTCGGTGCCGCCGCCCAGTACGAAGCTACCGAAGGAGTCGATCAGTTTCGAGGACGAACCCGAGCCGCTGGTTAGAATCATTCGCGTCGTGGAAACGTTCACCGACAGGCGATACAGGGTCGTAACCAGCAGCAGCGTGGGGAATACCGTAAAGTCGGCCGGACTGTTCGCGGCCAACGCCGAGAGCAGAACCAGCATGCCGGCAATCAAGGAGATGACCAGCAAACCGTCCAGCATGGGCCCCGGTAGGGGCACGATGATCAAGACGAGAATAAACACCACCCCGGCACCCAGGATGATGTCGTTATTCCGTAGATACGGCATCAATTTCTGTAAGTAATCATTCATATTCAAATCCAAATCGCCCCGTTAAAGCGCCTCCCTTCCTTGCATCACCTTTAACTTTAACCGGCCGCCGCCCGCGCGCTGAATTTCTCCAGTTGCGCGAAGATAATCGAAACCGCCTGATACAAATCCTCCGGAATTTCCCGCCCCGTTTCCACTTCCGCGTACAGAGTACGGGCCAGAACCGGGTTTTCGCGGATGGGCACTTCGTTTTCCCGGGCGATGGTGCGAATCACGAAAGCCAGGTGATCCACGCCCTTGGCCAGTACCACGGGAGCCTGCGCGCTGCCAGGATCGTATTGCAAGGCCACCGCAT
>CAZGYS010000966.1:0-1836 GCA_964530305.1 uncultured Leptospiraceae bacterium | reverse complement strand
GAGAACGTGGCCGACCAGAATGAAGTTAGAAGTCTCATAAATAAGGCGCTGGACAAACTTGCTCCCGGTCGTAGAGTCTTGATCGAACTGGCCTATTTCCAGGGACTGTCGCGTTCGCAAATCGCGGCGGAATTGGAAATGCCGCTGGGTACGGTGAAGAGCCGTATTCGCGCGGCCATGGGCGAGCTGCGGGAATTCCTGAAAGCGGGAGGTTTTTGATCGTCATGAAAGATGAAACGACGAACGAAATGATCTCGGCTTATGTCCTGGGCGCCCTGGAAGGCCCGGAAGCGCAAGAGGTCGAGCAGCACCTGCGAGAATCCTCCGATGGGGCAACCGCCCTGGGGGAACACGCGCGCAACGCGGCCTTGCTCGGCGCGTCCGTTCAGCCCGTCCGCCCGCCCGCTCATATTAAGGACGCGCTCTTGAAGCGCGTAGCGCCGAATGGCGCCGGCTCAGCCGATGCCGGTATCACCGCGGCCCCGACGCCCGAACCACGCGAAGGTGAATCGCCGCGCGAACTCGCCGCGCGCGTCGCCAATCGCCCCTGGTACTCGGGTCCCATGGGTGCCGTCGCGGCTATTGCCCTGACGACCATCGGGATGCTCTTTTATTTTCTCACGCAGATTCGCTCGGACCTGGATACCCTCAAGCGCGTCAGCATTGCCCGGGACATGAACCTGGCCAAAATTCGCGAAAGGCTGGAACAGCGAGACCGGTTCATTCTGGCTTTATATTCCCAGGACGCCCGCGTGGCCTCCGTCTCCGGGAAGCAGGTCGCGGCGAAGGCCAACGGCAGTTTCGTTTATCTGCCCCATCGCCGCAGCGCGCAATTCTTCATTTCGGGTCTGGACAAACCGCCGCCCGGCAAGTCCTATCAGTTATGGCTTATCGTCGATAAGAAGGCCGTGGACGGAGGGCTCATCGCGCCGGCCAACGACGGCGTAACCATGGCGGAAGTTCCCGTGAACGCCGAACCCGGTAAGGTGAATGCGTTCGCCGTGTCCCTGGAACCCAGCGGCGGCGTTCCCGTGCGAACGGGACCCATCATCATCGTCGCGCCGATTACGAAGTGAATTCGCGTGTTAAGCGCGCCGAATCCCCGGTTGTGACGGGCGGCGCGAATCAAGCGCTTAACTTAAAAGGTCTGATTCACGGCGACGGAAATCTCGGCTACTTCGTCCCCGAACTCGATGTCCCGCAGAATCTTGTAGCCCTTGCCGGCGTTGAAGTAGGCGGCCTTGGCGGTTACCTTGAGGCCCGAGAGGGCGCGCCAGGTAAACTTCGCGTTGATTTCCTGGCCCAGGTAGTTGGAAACCTGGTCCGTGTCCATATAGCGGACGAAGAATTGATTGCCTTCGATCGTGGGTGAGCGATACAGAAATAGGCCGAAGTATCCGAATTCGGCTTGCAGGTTGCTCAAGAAGCGCGTACGCAGAAGCAAGCCGCGTTCCACGACGCCCGTGAGGTTACCGCCCGAGAACAGGGTGTAGCCTCCGGAAGAGTCCAGACCCAGTTCGCTGAATTGAAAACTTCCGCCCGCGTTGCGAAACTGATCCCGACGAAACGTTACCGAGCCGCCGTCGGGCTCGACGCCCAGGCGTCCGGAACCGCCGGCTATGGCGCCGGCGACTTCGATGAAATCAGTGAATTTATACGCCAATTCGAAGGTGGCCGCGCCCGCGGCAACTTTATAAGTGCGACGATACTTTTGATATTCCTCCAGCGAGGATTCGTTCAGCAGGTAATTGTTATACGCGGTCGACAAATCGGGCGCCAGGGTTTCGAGCCAGTAGGAAACCGGCGGTTGCAGGCGATAGGCGCGATCAAACTTAC
>CAZGYS010000965.1:0-1836 GCA_964530305.1 uncultured Leptospiraceae bacterium | reverse complement strand
GTCATGCCCACCTTCAAGTCTTCCTCTTCGATTTCGTCGATTAGATGATAGAAGTGAGTGTTGGCGCCCTTGAGCTTGATGTAACCATAGGTATACGGCGGAGTGCGCGGCTGGCCGGGAAACTCCATGTGGACCGTGGTAAAACTTTCCACCACGCCTTCATTGGGGAGCTCCACCCATTCGGTGCATTCCACGAAGCAAACCGCGCAATAGGATTTAGGCGGCGATTGCACCTTCCCGCATTTCGGGCATTTGATGCCGTAGAATTTGCCTTCGTTCTTCAGGCCGCTGTAGAATCGACCCAGCACGTTTCCGTAAACCCATTTATAGGGAATGCTGACGGTACCGTCCACCTTGCTGATTAGCTTCATGTTGCCGACGTAGTCTTCGACAATCTTAACTTTCTGAATCTTACCGGTGGCGGTGCGCGGCAGGTCGGTCACCATTTCAACGACGCGCGGTCGCTTGTAGTCGGCCAGTTTCGTGCGCAGGTATTTTTTGAGTTCCTTATCCGTGACGCTGGCCCCGGCTCGAGGCAGGATGAACGCGGCGACTTCCTCGCCGTATTTTTTATCGGGAATACCCACGACCGCGCACGCCTGAACGGCGCCGTGTTCATGAAGAACTTCCTCGATTTCCTTGGGATAGATGTTTTCGCCGCCGCGAATAATCATCTCTTTCTTACGGCCGACGATGAAGTAGTAGCCGTCCTGATCACGATAGCCCAGGTCTCCGGTGCGCAGCCAGCCGTCGGTGATGGCTTCGCCCGTGGCCTTGTCGTTGTTGTAATAACCCTGCATCACATTGGGACCCTTGATGACGATCTCACCCGTTTCGCCGTCGGGCAGGGGGCTGCCGTCATTATCCCAGATGGCCATGTCCTGTCCGGCGATGGGAACACCGATGGAACCGATTTTACGTTCGCCCATCAAGGGATTCAGCGAAGATACGCACGTACCCTCGGAGAGACCGTAGCCCTCGATGATCTTCGCGCCGAAATTCTTTTCGAAGGTCTGGAAGACTTCGACCGGCATGGGTGCCGCGCCGCAAATACAGGCCTTGAGAAAACTCAGGTCTTCTCCCTGGGCTTCCTTCATTTCATTCAGGTAATTGTAAATCGTCGGGACGCCGCTGAAGGTAGTGCACTTGTACTTCTTTAACGTCTCGATAAACGTGCGCGGTTTGAACATCTCTTCCAGCACGACGGTGGAACCGGCTTGCATGGTAGCCATCATGGAGGCGATTTGCGCGTTCACGTGGAACAGCGGCATAATGCACAGTGAAATATCGTTCTCCTGCTGGTCGATGTACTGGGGCGCCACGTAGCTGTTGTACATCAGGTTCGCGTGATTCAAGAGTACGCCCTTGGGATGTCCGGTGGTTCCCGACGTGTAGAGCATGGCGGCGATGTCGTTGCCCGCTACTTCCGTCTGAAAATTCGGATCGCCCTTTTCCATGAGCTCGTTGAGATCCAGTCCGTCGGGATAGTTCTCGGAAGCCTCGGTCAGAATCAAACCCTTGATTTTCGTCAGCTTGTCCCACACGGGATCCAGCATCTTGCGATAATGAGGCGTGGTGCACAGAATCACCGCGTCACTGTCGTTGATGATGTAGTCCAGCTCGTCCGCTTTCAACAACGTATTGAGCGTGGTGGCCGCGGCACCGGCCTTCATGGCCCCCGCGTAACAGTACAGACACTCCGGCGAATTCGGAATCAAGATGGCGACGTGATCGCCTTTCTTGACGCCCTGCGCCGACAGCGCCGACGCCATGCGGCTCGTGGCTTCATGGAACTCCCTATAGGTCCATTTTCGATCCTGAAAGATCAGATAGTCC
>CAZGYS010000964.1:0-1839 GCA_964530305.1 uncultured Leptospiraceae bacterium | reverse complement strand
ATCTGATGCGTATGTCGGATATGAATTTCAAGTCTTCTTAAGATCATTTTTCTTTAGAAAGCCGCCGCCCTTGTTTTCGTAGGACGCGTAACAAATTTGGCGCGCGTAGGTTTCCATCTGATCGTCGCAATAGGAGCGAGACTTGCCGCTGAAGGAGGGTTCGCCCTTGTAGCAGAGGTCGTGCACTACGCAGGCCCCGTGAAAGACCTGACCCCAGTTGGGCGGATCCCAGCCCTTGTTCGGACCCTTCGTCATCTTGCGCGGATTGCCGTCCGGGTAGCCCGTGCAACCGTCGTGGAAAAGGCGACGAGTGGGAGCGGGGGCCGGCGGTTTGTCGGCGCCGTGCTTGCTGACGCAAACGCCCTGGTGGTCCTGGCTGGTACCCATCTTGTCCCATTTTACGCTATTGTATGTGTAATGGCCCTTGTAAAAAACCTGTCCCCAGCCCGGAGTCTTGCCTGCCAGGCAAAGCGATCGCTTGAAAGCCTGGTTGTAGTTTCCCTTCGTACACAGAAAAGTACAGTTTCCATTGTCCGTGCCGGGGTAGTTCGAGCCGTAGGACAGGGCATTGAGCGTGGAACCCAGAGTTTCGCCGGCGTTGCCCGCCAGAGCGAGGGCATGGGTGATTAGACTTTGCGCGCGGTCGTTTTCGGCCGATTGATCTTCGCAGGAAGTCAGCGACAGCGCGGTCGCAAGAAAGGCGGCCGCCATCAAGTTTCGTTTTATTCTCATGATCACTCCTCAAACAAATGTTTGTTTTTATGGAGGATCGGATTGCAAATCGCATGCCGGCGGCCTGAATCGAAATCAGGCCGTTGGACGGTGATCCGCGGGCGATACGGCTCGAGAGTGGGCGCCATCGCCGTAAGAAATTTGTACGGTGTCGGATTCTTGAACACTTACAGGGCGCTACAGAATTTGTAGAGCTCGTCTTCCATCAGGCGCATGCGAAAACGTTCCGGCATTTGCTCGCGCTTATTGGGGGCGATGCCCAGGACGTCCAGGTAGTTGGAGTAGGTTTCCTCGGTGGCCGGTTCGACTTTCCCGAAGCCGGCCTTGCGCGCCAGTAAATCGCTGAAGGCCACGATTTGAACGTGGACTTTCTGCTTGGCGATGTCGTCGTGGTGGCCGGCGATGATCTCCACGATCTCAATGGGAATCTTCCACTGCTTCGCGGAAGCCTCTCCCATTTGAACATTGTCCACCTTGAAGTGTTCCATCTCCAGTTCCCGGATGGTCTTGTCCGAATCCAGGTAAGTAGTCAAAACCTGAATGTACTTTTTCCGATCAATGGTGTTCAAAATGATCTTACCCAGGTCCTGGAGCAGACCGCCCAGCAGGGAAGAGTCCTGATGTTTTTTCAGACCCAGGTCCTCACACAGCAGGCCGGCCATGATACCGGTGGCGATGGAATGCTGCCAGACTTCCTGGCGAAACTTCTTATAATTACCGGCCGAGAAAATCGAATCCACGAAGGCCATGGCCACCATGGAACGAACCGTCTTGAAGCCCAGGCGCCCGATAATCTGACGAATATTTTGAACGCGATTGCCCCGACTGTAGAAGGGAGAGTTGGCCATGCGCAACATGCGACTGACCAGGATCTGGTCCGACTCCACCATCTTTTCCAGTTGGCTGAAGTGCATCTCATTGTCGTCTTTCAGCGTGAGCACCGAAAGCAGGACGGGGGGCATTATCGTGAGGTCTTTGGTTTGTTTTAGATAATCTTCCAGAGTCGACATGGGCTATTAATTTCCGGGAGGACCTATCTAAGATGCGCCCGGGAGCTTGAACACCAAAAAAAGCGAGGCGGGGAGGGATTAACCCTCTTCAATGGAC
>CAZGYS010000963.1:0-1845 GCA_964530305.1 uncultured Leptospiraceae bacterium | reverse complement strand
GTCGTAATGTAGAGCGTCCCCCGGCGATTTCCGGCGATGCCGATCAGCCCGACGTATCCCAGCAGCGGCGGTTTGGAGCCCACGACCACCGGAATGCCCGTGCTCGCTTCTTCGCCCGTAATATCACTGAAGAATTTGAGAGTTGCATCGATGAAGACTTGAATTTCAGAATGTTCCACTATTATTTCCTTCCTGCTAATCCGTCCGATTGTTTCCGACCCTGGCTTCAGCCGCCCGCGGCCAGTATTTTATCAAACTCCTCCACCAATCGCTCTTCCTTGAATGGTTTCGCCAAATATCCGGCCGCGCCTCCCTGTATCGCCTCAAGCAAGGTAGTCTTGTTGGAAAGCGCCGTGATCACCAGCACCTTAACTTCGCCGCGGAGCTTGAGCATCTCCGACATGCAGGTCAGGCCGTCCATCTCCGGCATGGTGATGTCCATGGTGACGATATCAGGCGATTTTTCCTTGAAGAGCTCCAGGGCGTCCTTGCCGTTCGCCGCCTCGCCGACAATTTCAATGGGTTTGCCCGCCAGATGATTCTTGATCAGATTACGAATAAAGCCGGCATCATCAACTATCAGAACCTTTGCATTCGCCATATTAAAGTATTCCCCAGGGCCGACGAACGGCCGATTTAGAGAGGACTATAAATGGTATCCGAAAAGGATGCAATTGAAAGCGAACGAGCGACAGCTCCGCCTCCACGAGTGACTAATAGGAGGAATGAAATTCGGCGCTCCTCAAACCGGTGGGGGGCAAAAGCACCGGCTCGCGGCCATGGGTGCGCCACGAACTTCAGAATAAAAAAAGCGATGAATAATTACAAGACGCCATGCCGATACCCGACGCATCTCGATCTGCATAATATTCAAAGGAACCCATACCACCAACGGAAATACGGAGAGAATTCCCCGGCTATAGTGAGGGAGTGCTTCAAACGAAGCCCAATTCGGGAATACACAACCATTGAGTCCGCAGACGATTTGGATTGAAGTTAAAAAGTCCTTGCCTCTCGATTCAGAATTAGTAGTCTAAAAGGCCTCCATGATTAACCGCTTCAAAAGTGCATTCGTATCCGGCGCAGGTTTTGCTGCGGGCATTCTGGCGATAGGTCTCACCGCATTGCTGGCCCAGTCCTTGAGTACCTTCTCTCCGGGAAGTGTAGTGTCCGCGACATCAATCAACGCGAATTTCGTGCTCCTGGAAGGCAGGACTAATACTCTCGATGGAAAGATCGAGTCGAACAGCGGCCGCTTGACGACGGCCGAAAGCGCGATTACGAAAATAGCACCCATCGGTACCATTTTGGCCTGGCATAAGAACATGCCGGGTATTCCAACACTGCCCGCTGGATGGGTGGAATGTAATGGGCAAACCCTGGTTGACCCTGCTTCGCCCCTGGATGGCCAGGTAATAGTAAATCTCAATGGGACAGGGCGATTTCTTCGCGGGGCATTCGCTTCAGGGACCTTACAAGCTGATGCATTTCAGGGACATCATCATAATCTTGATTCGCTTGGGCGTAGCGTTCTCCAATTGATCGCTGTAGGCGGGACAAATGTCGCCCCGGATGGGGTTGGGGGCGTCATTGGAAATTTCGTCACTGCTACCGCCGGCCCAGTTGCGGACGGCTCAAATGGCCTTCCCCGTCTAGATAATGAGACCCGCCCCACGAATATGTCCGTCGTGTGGATTATGCGTGTACGGTAAGGTTGTCAAATCGAAAGCACCAGGTATTCGAAATTGCATGCGTGCTCTGGGCCCGTTAAACCCTGCTCAACGCCGGCCTCATTACATCTTTTTCATGCACCGACCATAGTCGGACATTGATTTTGCACGGATT
>CAZGYS010000962.1:0-1846 GCA_964530305.1 uncultured Leptospiraceae bacterium | reverse complement strand
ATGCTCGCTTCCCTTGCCGTGGCCCTGCCGACCCTGGCCGCCGCGCTGGGCGTCCATGAACTTCTGGCGCACTTCGTGCTCGACGCCCAGGGGAATTTCGTTTTGACGCCCCTGCTGTCGCGAGCCTTCGCCTGGCCGGAAGCGCTGGTTCTGTTCGGTTTTTACATCCTGACCATGATTGGAATCGAGACCGGCTTTCATCGCCTGTTTTCCCATAACGCCTTCCAGGCTCGCCCCATGCTGCGCTTCACCATGGCCATCCTGGGTTCCATGGCCGCGCAGGGACCTCCGATTTTCTGGGCCGCCATGCATCGCCGTCATCACGGCGCCAGCGACCGACGCGACGATCCCCATTCGCCGCACAGCCTTCGGGACGGGACCGTGCCTGGTCGCCCGCGCGGCCTCTTTCATGCGCACGTGGGCTGGTTGTTCGTTCCCGATGATACGGATTGGCTGGCTTACGCCACCGATCTTGCGCGAGACCGAACCTTCTTTAACATTCACCGGCTCTATTTCGTATGGCTGTTTCTGGGACTAGCATTGCCCGCGGGCATCGTCGGTCTGTGGACCATGTCATGGGCGGGGGCCGTTAACGGACTTTTGTGGGGCGGCTTGATTCGCATCTTTCTCGTGCACCAGGCCATCTGGGCCGTGAATTCCCTGTGCCATGCCTATGGCTCGCGCGAATTCCAAACCAATGACAGGAGCACGAACAACATCTGGTTATTGCCGGCCACCCTGGGCGCGTCCTGGCACAACAACCATCATGCCTTCGCGGGCTCGGCGCGCGTCGGTTACAAGTGGTATCAGGTGGACTTGCACTACTACCTGATTCTCGCGTTCAAGGCCATGGGCCTGGCCGACAACATTCAAACGCCGAGCACTCACGCCCTGGAAGCTCGCCGCATCAAGGCCGACTGAGCTTCGCGGGCTTCGCGCTCTTTCGACCGATTCCGTACCTTCCCGGTTCTTCCGTACTTCAGCGCAGCGAAAGTCTTTTACGGGATTTGCAGTGCTTCTGCACCATGGCCTGAATGGACTGACAAACCCGGGGCTTAACTTTAGGATAGGATTTACAAACGGCAACACGCCATTTAACGGATTCCATGAGCTGCGATTCAGACGGGACGGCCGCGCAAAAAGCCGTCGTCGGCTGTGATGCTTTCAAGCAGGCCTGCAGATAAACGGCATTGCCCACCTGGCATTTGAGTTCGTATTCGCCGCAAGGTTGGGCGCGCTTCATGACATGGGTGACGCACAGTGCGTCTTTCTTACCGCGCCCGTATTTTGCGCCTTCCTCAATGGTCTTGCGCGAATTTTCCACGAGACCGGGCGCCTGGCTCTTGACGAAAAAGTATCCGGCGGCCATCACCAGCACGCCGCCGCCGCATACCACGGCGACAATAATTAAAAATATCTTAAGACCTTTTGACATGGATAATCCTCCACCGTATTGGTGAGCAAGGCCCCATGCCGCGTCAAGTGCTATACGGCAAAAAGATGCGCAGCGTAAATTCAGTCCGGTCCGCGACAATGGTGATCCGACCGCCGTGCAACTCGACCACCTTGCGGGCGATTGCCAGACCGAGCCCCGTACCCGGAACCGCGCCTCCATCCTCCCCGGGTCCGGGAGTTCCCCGGTAAAAGGGTTCAAAGAGCTTATCCGGTTCCCGGAGCGGCTCACCTTCGCGGTCATTGCGAAACTCAAAGAGCATGTCGTCGCCGCGGCGCGCAATTGATACGGCGATTTCGCCTCCCGCCGGGGCATATTTGAGCGCGTTATCCAGCACGTTGGAAAATGCCATGCGCAGGGCATCGGGATCCAGCGACATATCGGCGGGTCGCT
>CAZGYS010000961.1:0-1847 GCA_964530305.1 uncultured Leptospiraceae bacterium | reverse complement strand
CGCGGCGAAGGCGAAAGGGTCCGGCAGATAGGGCATGGAACTGGATGCCAGCAAAACATTCACTTCGTTCTCGGCCAGGCATTCCTCGATGGTGCCGTAGAATCGCAGCTGATCGTCCTGAAAATATTCGCGTCCGCATTCCGTAAAGTTGGGCTGCTCCACGATATTCCATTTGAGTTCCTTCAGGTCGGCCAGGTAGCCCCGATTTTGATAATAGGAACTCCCCAGGGAGCCGCCGAAGTCCAGAACGTTCAAACGGCCATTGTGCTCGGCCGCGCATCGCAAGAGACCCGCCAGCAAAGGCCAGGAGTATTGAATCTCATCGAACAGAACCGAGTCGCGCTCGTAAACCGCTTCGCCGTTTTTGACCTTGAGCAGGGCGTCACGACACTTAATCAAGATGGCGTCCGAATCGTAGCCACCGCATTTCGCGGACGCCTCTTCGAAGGAAGAGTAATCGCCCGAAAAACCGTAAACTTCACCCGTGGGCGCGCCGCCCGTCTCGGGTGCCGCGGCGACCTTTCGCGCGCGTAGCTTTTGATAGACCTTAACGACGATGGGCGGCGTAAGCAGCCAGGCGATTTTCTTCCACAGGGGCGGTCCGCCTGTATGTCCCACGCCTTCTTCGCTCCCGACTTCGCCGTGATTGCGCAGAAAGTATTCGCGCATGGCTTGAAAGGCTTGCGTGTCTTCTCCGGGGGGCAGTTCCCGAACATCCAATCTCGAATCCGCCACGGGCACATCGTGAACGCTGGAGGCGCTGGCGTGCGTGCCGCTGGCGTCATTACCGATATTGTGCACCAGGGAGCGGCCCGGGTAGAGGGTGGTTTTACCGGCCAGCAAGGCCGAGGCGTACCAGCGAATCGCCCAGGAATCATTACTGCCGTCAATCTGATGTTGCAGCATGCTCGAGTAGGGATAGGAATCGTCGAAGTTGAAGCGCTTCAACAGTTCCTTTTCGCGTAACTCCCGCATGAGACCCGCGCCGTCCGCGCGAAACAAATCCCAGCCGCGTTTCCAGGTAGCCCAGCCCCAGCAATCCGCGCCGCCGATCAAAAAGGTTTCGGGAACCTTATCCTCCAGGGGATAGATGTAGCCGTGAATGCTGATGACGTCTTCGCGTTCGCGATACACCCGCAAGGAGTCGTTCATGTATTCCAGGAAAAACGGCGAAACAATCATGTCGTCTTCCACGACGATGATTTCGCCGCGGCGATTGATGATGTCGGTCACGCCGCCGATGATGGATTCCGCCAGACCGAGGTTGGTTTCGCGCTCGGTAACGGTAACGGACTTGAATCCCTGGATGGTCTTGACGTATTCTCGAACGGCCTGGACGCTTTCTTTCGCGCCCGGGTTTTTCGGCGCGTCCGAGAAGACGAATAGATCCGTTTCGCGGGATTGAGCTCCGGCGGCCAGGGACTCCACGGTTCTTCGCGTATGGTCCGGGCGATTGTATACGAACAGGGCGATGGGTGCGTAGTCGGTCATATTGTCAGGGTTTAACGATGAAAGATGGAATATGGTAGAGCGATTACTTTTGTAACTTCAGTCCCCGCTCGGCGAACGTGTCGAAGCCCGGCACGTTCCGGCTCGAACATGGTTTTTAGAGCAGGCTCCCGACCGCCTCCGCGACCCGCTCCGCCTCTTCCATGGTCAAGGCCGCGTTCAAGGGCAGCGAGACCACGTTTTCGCTCAGATATTCACTGTTCGGAAAATCGCCTTTCCCGTAGCCCAGGTCGGCGAAAGCACCTTGAAGGTGAGCCGGAATGGGATAGAGCACCAGACTGCCGACGACATTCGCCTTCAGGTCTTAAAGAAAGCCATCGCGCACATAGTGCGCCTTG
>CAZGYS010000960.1:0-1858 GCA_964530305.1 uncultured Leptospiraceae bacterium | reverse complement strand
TGGAGCGTACGCCGGCCACGCGGGCGAGATCCTTCAGACGCACGCCCTTCTTTTTGGCGTTGGCGGTGCCGGCATTGGCCGCCGGCGCTCCACCCGCCGCGGGAGCCTGAGCAAACAGCGCCCCGGATCCGAGCAGGATCAAAGTCGAACAGAGGATTCGGGTGATGTTCGTCGGGTTTCGCATCATATGGGTTCGCCCAGGTTCGCCGGTTTTAGCGGTCGCTCGTTTCGCCGAAGATTCGGTTCAAATATTCCAGAATGAGTCTTTGTTTTTCGTTCTCGGTCAACGCCGCGGAAGGACGGGGCGGATTGCCCGTCGTCTTCATGGGGAGATTGCGGGATTGCTTTTGCGGCGCGCCCTGAATCACCAGTTGCAGTTCGGCCACGTCCCGGGAACGAATCATGCGACTGCGATTGATATCACGAATGCTCACGCGACCGGTCAATTGCATCTGCTGGACGGCCTTTCCCGATTCATAGGCCAGAACCTTCGTCCCGGAAATCAAGGCCGTGCCGTTGGCGATGGACTGAACCGTAACCGCCAGGTTGATCTTCACGCGTCCCCGGGCTCGCACGAGCGCCTTCTTTTTATCTTGAATGGACTTGGAAACATTGGCCGCCGGCAGGAACTCGCTGAGCCCCTTGTCGGGCACCATCTTGACTTTTACCTTGTCGTCGCCTTCGCCTTCATACTCGTATTCCACGACGATGGGTTCGTCGATGACCAGTTTCAGGATCGTGCCGGCGCGCAGGGCCTCAAAGGGCGAATAGGGATTGTGATCTCGCCATAGATCCGCGCCCAGCAGCAGGCCGCCGCCCAGCAAAATAAAGAGCACCAGGCTCAGGGGTATGTATTGATTGCGTCTCATTTACCGGTTACCGTTTTTTGTCTTCGAGGCGTGGTGTTCTTTTCGCGGACCGTTCGCTTCTCATGCAAAACCGTGAGTCCTTGCCCGACGACGCGCGCCTTGACTGATTTCGCGTAGCCGCCCGAGGGCAGGATGACCCGCACAGGAACGATGTCGCCCACATTGCCCTTGCGCTGGGCATGGGCTTGCGCCTTCAAAACGAAGCCCGGTTTTTGCAGAATCAACGAGACCATCTGGCCGCGACGGACATCGGGCGATTCGCGCACATTGGAATCGGTCAACAGACCCCCGGCCCCGATGCGCGTCATGACTCGTCGCCCGCGCAGATTGCGATGCACGTAACGGGCGGCATCGTCGTCGGTGAGGATTTCCTTTACTTTCCAATCGCCCGGCGCCAGGCGCGCTCCCGGACGCAGACCGCGGGTAGCCACGGCCGCGCGAATTCGCCGCATGATCTTCATGGGCACATGATAGCGATGCAGTACTCGAAAGCGACCGTTCTTTCGTGCCACGCCGATGGACAGGGAAATGCGGCGCGGTCCCGGACGCAGAAATTTCGTACTACGCGGCAGGGTAAACTTCAAGCGCCCCGCCGCCGGAACATGCAAAACACCCTTACGAGTTTGAAACTCGATGTGGGCGTTCTTGAGATATTCCGTGCCGCCGGTAATCTGCTTAACTTGATTACGAAACAGGCGCTCCAGATCGGCGTTGGTCATCTTGCGCGTGAGGGGCACAATCCAAACACCGCTACCGTAGACCCAATCCAGTTTTTCCGGGCCGTTCTTGAGACGCGTTTCCAGTTGCTTGCGCGAAATATAGAAGGGCTTTTTCAATCCTCGCACAACCACCTTATCCGCGACGACGCCGGGGCCGTCCTCACCCTGCACCCGAGCGATGTCGCGCAGACGCACCGTGTCCGTGCGCACCAGGGCCTTCGAATACAGATAGAGACTGTAGGCGGAGACCGGTCCCGCGGACAGTCCGCA
>CAZGYS010000959.1:0-1861 GCA_964530305.1 uncultured Leptospiraceae bacterium | reverse complement strand
CTATCCCGACTCCCTGGTGGGCACCGACTCCCATACCACCATGATCAACGGCCTGGGCGTTCTGGGCTGGGGCGTCGGTGGAATCGAAGCCGAAGCGGCGATGCTGGGCCAGCCCCTCTACATGTTGATTCCGCAGGTCGTTGGCTTCAAGCTGCGCGGCCAGTTGAAGGAAGGCACCACGGCCACCGACCTGGTTCTGCGCGTCGTCGAGATGCTGCGCGAAAAAGGCGTCGTAGGTAAGTTCGTCGAGTTCTACGGCGACGGCCTTTCCGGTCTGTCCCTGCCCGACCGCGCCACCATCGCCAATATGGCTCCCGAGTACGGCGCCACCATGGGTTACTTTCCCGTGGACTCCGAAACCCTGCGCTACATGGAACGCACCGGCCGTTCGAAAGACGTCATCGCCGTGATGGAAGCATACTATAAAGAGCAGGGCCTGTTTCGCACGGACGATTCGCCCGAGGCCGAATACACCGACACCCTGGAGCTGGACATCAGCACCGTGGAACCCGCGCTCTCCGGACCCAAGCGTCCCCAGGACCGCATCAACCTGAGCGATATGAAATCCGGTTTCGCCAAAACCCTGCGCGCGCCCATCAAGGAGCGCGGCTTCGAACTGGACGACGCGGCGCTCGCGGCCAAGGGCAATATCAACAACGGCTACCAGGCCGAGATCACCCACGGCAATGTCGTCATCGCCGCCATCACCTCTTGCACGAATACGTCCAATCCCGGCGTCATGATCGGTGCCGGCCTGCTGGCCAAGAAAGCGGTTGAGAAAGGCTTGAGCGTGAAGCCCTTCGTCAAGACCAGCCTGGCGCCCGGCTCTCGCGTCGTGACCGATTACCTGGATCAAGCCGGTCTGTCTGACGACCTGGAAAAACTGGGCTTCCACACCGTGGGCTACGGCTGCACGACCTGCATCGGTAACTCCGGTCCCATTCCCGATCCGGTGGTCAAGGCCATCGACGAAGGCAATCTCGTAGCCACGTCCGTTCTGTCGGGCAATCGTAATTTCGAAGGTCGTATTTCGCCCCACGTTAAGGCCAACTACCTGGCATCGCCTCCGCTGGTCGTCGCCTACGCCCTGGCGGGCACCGTGGACACCAACCTGATGACCGATCCCCTGGGCAAGGGCTCGGACGGCAACGACGTCTACCTCAAGGATATCTGGCCCTCCAGCGCCGAAGTCCAGGCGGCCATGGAAGCCAGCCTCAAACCCGAAATGTACGCGAAGCGCTACGACAATGTCGCCGACTCCAACGCCGAGTGGAACAAAATCAATACGTCCACCGGCCAGGTATATGAGTGGAACGACAAGTCGACCTACATTCAGGAGCCCGGCTTCTTCGTGGACATGCCCGCCGAGCCCGCGGCCCTGAAGGACATCGAGGGCGCGCGCGTGCTGGTGAAAGTAGGCGATTCGGTTACCACGGACCACATCAGTCCGGCCGGAGCCATCGCCCAGGACACTCCCGGCGGCAAGTACCTCATGGATAACGGCGTCGAGAAGAAGGACTTCAACTCCTACGGCTCTCGTCGCGGCAACGACCGCGTCATGACGCGCGGCACGTTCGCGAACATTCGCCTGCGCAACCAGATGGCTCCCGGCACCGAGGGCGGCTGGACGCGCCACGTTCCCTCGGACGAGCAGATGTTCATCTACGACGCGTCCCTGAAGTATAAAGAAGAAGGCACGCCGCTGGTGGTTCTGGCCGGCACCGAGTACGGCACCGGTTCATCGCGGGACTGGGCGGCGAAGGGCACTTTCCTGCTGGGCGTGAAAGCCGTCATCGCCGCGAGCTTTGAGCGCATCCACCGCTCCAATCTCGTAGGCATGGGCGTTTTGCAGCTGCAGTTC
>CAZGYS010000958.1:0-1880 GCA_964530305.1 uncultured Leptospiraceae bacterium | reverse complement strand
GGTGTTCTGGTCGGCGAACTGCCCAAACCCACGGAGATCAAATCCATTCTGGATCAATACGTAATTGGTCAGGACCAGGCCAAGAAAGCGCTCTCCGTCGCGGTCTACAATCACTACAAGCGTATCAATCACCAGGGCACCAAGAAGAACGACGTTGAACTGGATAAGTCCAATATTCTTCTGATCGGCCCCACCGGAACCGGTAAGACACTGCTGGCCCAAACCCTGGCGCGTATTTTGAAAGTTCCCTTCGCCATTGTGGACGCCACGGCTTTGACCGAAGCGGGTTACGTCGGCGAAGACGTTGAGAACATCCTTCTGAAACTTATTCAGAACGCGGACAATGACATCAAGCGCGCCGAGATCGGCATCATCTACATCGACGAGATTGATAAGATCTCACGCAAGACGGATAACCCCTCCATCACTCGGGATGTTTCCGGGGAAGGCGTCCAGCAAGCCCTGCTGAAAATCATTGAAGGCACGGTAGCCAATGTTCCGCCCCAGGGTGGTCGTAAGCATCCCCACCAGGATTTCCTGGCGGTGGACACCAAGAACATTCTGTTCATCTGCGGCGGGGCCTTCGTCGGTCTGGAGCGCATTATCGAGCAGAGAACCGCCACTCGTCGCATTGGTTTCGCGGACGGGGACGAAAGCGCGGAAAAGGCCAAAGAGATCGCGTTGCCCAATGTAGACCCGGAAAATATTACCGCCGGGGCTACTCCGGACGACCTGATGAAGTTCGGCCTCATTCCCGAATTCGTCGGACGTCTGCCCATCGTGGCCAGTCTCAAGGGCCTGGACGCGGAAACCCTCAAACGCATTTTTATCGAGCCCAAGAATTCCATCCAGCGTCAATACCAGCGCATTTTCGAGCTGGAAAACGTGAAGCTCAAGTTCACCGACGACGCCATTCGCAAGATCGCCGAACTGGCCATCAAGCGGGAAGCCGGAGCTCGCGGTCTGCGCAGCATCGTCGAAAACATCATGATGGACCTGATGTACGATATTCCCTCGCGGGACGACGTAGAGCAGGTCGTGATTACTCCGGGCGTCATCGAAAAGAACGATGCGCCGGTGCTCACCTACAAGAAAGAAGGCCGTAAAAGCAAGAAAGAGCCCAAGCAAGAAAAGCTGGCCTGACCGAGGCCGGCCGCTTGCCCAGGCACATAGTCCTTCTAGGCGATTCGCTTTTCGACAATAAGTTCTACGTCGAACGAGGCGAAAAAGACGTCGTTGAACACTTGAATGCGCTCCTCCCTTTCGGGGACCGGGGCCTTCTACTGGCGGAAGACGGCAGTCGTACCATGGACGTGGCCGAGCAGGCCGCGCGTATTCCGGAATCAGCTACTCACCTTTGCTTGAGCATCGGCGGCAATGATGCCCTGGCGAAAATCGGATTTCCCGACAACAGCATGAAGACCGCCGGGGATGCATTGCACGCCGCGCGCGGTATTGCTCGGGAGTTCCAGGAAAACTATGTGGAGATGCTGGCGGGGTTGCAAGCTCGGAAACTGCCCCTGGTCGTGTGTACAATCTATAATCCGCGCTACGATCTGCCGGACCCGGGCGCCCGCGAACCGGTGGGACCGGAAAGACTTCGTAAGCAGGACATCGCCTTGAGCTTGCTGGCGATTTTCAACGACGTGATTCTCCGCGTGGCCATTGAGCGCGCGCTGCCCGTGGTGGATCTGCGTCTGGTGTGCGATTCGGACGATGACTATGCCAATGCCCTGGAGCCGTCGACCAGGGGCGCCGAAAAAATCGCCCGCAAACTTCTGGAAGTAGTCACGGACGCGGCCTTCAACAACGCCAACGCGATTATTTATCGTTGAGCGCGACGATCTTGCCGCGAATGTAGGTATGGTTGCAGCCAATCC
>CAZGYS010000957.1:0-1889 GCA_964530305.1 uncultured Leptospiraceae bacterium | reverse complement strand
GATTACTCGGGCGTTAAGACCATCGAATACGGCGTGAACAGCAAGGAACTGAAATCCTATTCAGGAGATACCATCAAATTCTCCGGAACCGGAACCCAGTTCGTTCAGTTCCAGGCCACGGATAACCTGGGCAACGCAACCGGCGCTCAAAACCTGGTTGTTGAAATCGACGCCGGCAAGCCCGTCGTTGAAGTGAACCCCACCGTGCCCCTGATTAACGTAGGCTCAACCCAGTATGCTCGTCGCAAAACGCAATTCGTAGTGAAAGGTTCCGATTCCGGATCCGGCGTTGTGCGTCTGCTGGTTCGTATCGACGGTGCTTCCGAATGGCAAACCTACACGGAGCCTCTCTCTTTCGATAAAGAAAAAGAGCACAAAATCGAAGCGAAAGCCATCGACGCCGTGGGTAACGAAAGTGACGTGAAAACCATCACCTTCGTAGTGGATGACAATCCTCCCCGCACCACCATCAAGCCCGTCATCGAAAAATAAAATACGGACTAACAAGACAGGAGCCCGCTCCGCATACTGTATAGAATGTAGAGAGTGTAAAGGGCTCCGCGCTTATCGGCTTATTTAAGCCGAAAAAGTACGCAACGCATGATGCTTTGTCGACCCTGACAAGGTATCATGCGTTTTTCATTTTTAAACCCTGCAGCTCATCCGAATAGATCCGGACCGCCGTCTGAAATCGGCGGGAAGGGCGGCCCCGAGGGGCCGTTACGGCGTCTGGGAAGCGCTCTGGGACGTGGACTGGGCCGACTCTACACTCCCACCATTTGCCCGGTTCTGGGAGTGGAAATTCCCTCGGCCGACCCCGTATCCGCGGCCGGCATGGCGATTTTGCGCAAGGCCCGCCTGAATGAGCGGAATCGTTGCCGCGGGTGCTTTCTCCCGTTGAACGCGGACTCGAACTCGTGTGACTTTTGCTCCGGTCGAAACATCTATTTTGATCGCCATGTTTCCTTGTTCCGAATGAGCCCGGCCTGGCGTGGTGTCCTGCGGCGATGGAAATTCGAAAATGACGCCGGCCTGTTTCGGATCTTTCTGCCCGCCTTGCGCCGAGAATTGAGCCGCTTATTGCTCCAGGAAACGGATGGGGCGAGTGGCGTCTCGGGAGGCGGATATCGCCTGGGCTGGATTGATTCGGGCCGAGCCGGATACGAAACGCGCGCCTACACACCCTGCCGTGAGCTGGCTCTTGCGCTATCCGATCATACGGCGATTGGCCGAGTCGGTCCCTTGCTTCGTAAGCGACCACTTCGTTCCCAGAGCAGTAAGGATTACCCCGATCGATTTATGCGGATCCGGAATAGTTTCGAAATTCATTCGGACCTAAATTGTAAAAAAAGCAGAAATTGTAGAAATGGTATCAGCGATGCGTCCGGCGCTCCGGAAAAATATATACTTATTGAGGATGTTTTCACCACCGGCGCGACCGCGAATGAAGCAGCGCGACTTCTCAAGGAACACGGAGCGGCCTCTGTTTTGATTATTAGCGTCCTCCTGAGAGAAGAGCTTGATTTTTTTTGAGGGTCAAAAAATGCTCCCAATCGAAGGGAACAGGTGTGATTGCATGGATTCAATGACGAAACAATTAAAAGAGAATGTTCATATTATAACTATTCAGGGCAGAATCCAACAGGATGATTCCATTGAGTTGGAAGAGGCGCTCGAAGACGCGCTGAACGACGGTCAATATCACATCGTCGTCGACCTGACCGCCGTAAAGCATATCTGTTCGACGGCGCTGGGCGTTCTCGTTTCCATGAAGCGCAGGCTGCGTCGCAATAACGGAGACATTAAAATCGCCGTAATCGACGGGGACGTTAAGAACCTGCTCCAGATTACCATGCTGGATCGCGTTTTCGAACTGCATGAAACTCAGG
>CAZGYS010000956.1:0-1890 GCA_964530305.1 uncultured Leptospiraceae bacterium | reverse complement strand
CTCGCCCAGCGCCTTGCGCACCGCGGTCTCGATATCCGCGCCGGCGCCGACGTTGGAGAATCCGCGCGAAATCCCGGTAGGCGATGAAGTTCCACTTGTTGCTTCTGCTTCCCTGCCTGCAATAGAACTTCAAGATTCAATCGAAACTCATACAACGCTTCCAGTTGCGGCAGCAGATCGGGTAGCACGGTATTGAATTCAAAGTGACGAATCCGGGCGGATGTTCCGGTTCGTGCGCCATAACCGAAGCGTTGCAGCAATTGGCGCAGGTAGTAGTCTTTTTGTCTTCTTGTCAGCTCAAGCTCGGCGACGGCCTCTTTGTTCGCCGGTTGTACCTCCGCTTGTTGGATTGGTTCTTCATTTAAGGAAGGGGGAGTTCCATCCGATGTCGGACTGTACGGCGTGGGATGCTCCACCACGTCCCGTCCGGTAAGTTTTAGACATCCCCGGTAGAGATTGAATATGAAATCTGGTATCATTGCTTTTTCTCCTGAGTATTTTCTTGATATCCTGTCGAATGACTTTGATATCATTCTTGATTTCGCTTAGAGCGACGGCGGTCGTCTTTGAATCGCTTTCGAGTACGGCCAGGCGCACTTTCATGGAATTGACTTCCGTGAAGTAGAACGTGACAAAGGAGATCAGTATCAGGATGTACTGGATCAAGTCCTTCCAGTTCAAACTGAAGCTCTTTCGTCCGTTTACATGCGTGCCGTTTTGTTCTTTGGTCGGCATCGTTTCGCCTCCTTTTGCTTTCATCTTGAGGGAGGATTATACCATGCTATACGGACGAATTCAATAATAGTATACCTTTCGCCGCGGGAATTAGTATGAACGGGAGCTCGAAACCGAGGACGATTTCATTTTTTCGTTCATGCTTTTTTCGCTGCACGCGCGAAAAAAATGATACATGCGATACTGTATTTCATAGCACCCGTTTGATTTTGGATGCCGAAACAAATTAGAGAGATTATCGTTGGTTCAGTTGTTTGGAGAGACGCGGATGATGAAAGTGAACCTGTGCGGATGCGTTGCGCCATCCGCTCATTGCCTTTAATATAACTTGAAGCGTGACATCGATGGAATCGGTCTTCAGGACGTATCCATGCGCCCCCGCTTGAAAACAATCATCTATTTCCGCGATTTCCTTGCGTCCGGAATAAATTACAATACAGTCAGCTTTTAGAACCTCTTTGTATTTGCCGATGCATCGCGTTGATTCTCCGAATTCCGCCGGATGCTCCATAACAAGGAGGTGGCATTGTGACTCTACAGTCAACTCGATATGGCGAGGGAGTGGAACGCTTGCCTGGAGCATAAAATATCCCGTGCTATCGAGCAATAGTGCCATCGCATTTCGATAGACAGGCGCCTGAGCTGCGATGCATGCCTTGTAAACTCGGCGCGTTGGGACAAACTCAATTTTCGGATCCTTTTTCAACTCAAGAATCGGTTCCAGGCGGTGGTAATTCTCGTGCAGTTGCAATTCGCGCAACCGCGGGAGCAATTTGGAGATGCACGCACGGATTTCACCTACAGAGTGACCGGATGGCTTGTATTCGGATTCGAGTGGAAAGTCATTTTCCCGCAACAGGATACGCATTGCCGAAAGTTGCCTGAGAAGTACACGACGCGGGTTTGAATCAATAATAGGCCGTGCCGTACCAAGCCCCAGCGATTCCATCAAGGCATGTTCTTCATCGAAAAGTCTGTCCAGGAAGTCTTCTACGAGCAACATTGTCTCACCACTGTAACTATATGACGGACGGGCGGTCGTCCATGCGAGGAATATTTCAATACATAAGGCCCATATACTATATTCTTGCATTTTCCTTATATTTTCTTAACTAACAATAGGGGGATCTTACGGTGATCAATCCTGGGGCGTTG
>CAZGYS010000955.1:0-1899 GCA_964530305.1 uncultured Leptospiraceae bacterium | reverse complement strand
TAAGTGCCGGCCCCGGGAATCGCCGAAAGGTCCATGTAGAGCCGTCGGCGGAGGTTCTTATCTCCCAGCGCCAGGATGATGTTTTCGGGGATGGTGATCCGCATGCCCGGGGCTCGGACCGCCAGCGTGTCCAGAACCGCGTCCACCGCCGCCTGATTTGCCGGCCGGTCGGGTTTCCCCGGATCGTTTTGCTTGTCCTTGCCCGGCTTCTTATCCGCGGGAGGAGCTCCTCGACGGCCCAAATGCTGGAAGACCCGATCCCATTCTTTCGGTTTCAGGGCCCAGGGATTGAGTTTGCCCTCGGGGATTTTCAGGCCGGAGAAGGGGTTGCCGCCTTGTAGAGCCCGCAGAACCGAAATTTCCAGAAGAATGTTTTCGGCTTGCAGAAGGTGTCCCCTGGAATCCTTTGTACCGGAGTGAATCTTCACCCCGGTGAAAACAATTCCCCTCAAAAAGCGATAGTTTACGCCTTGCACCGTCATCACCAGGCCCGTGTGAGACTTAACGGCACTAATAAGGCGTGACCGCATGTCCTTCAAATCGATCGAATGGAAGATATACGAGTTTAAGGCAATGGGCAGGGCAATGGCCAGAACCAGGATGATGGTCAGGAGGACCAGGAGCAGGGTTCTCCCGGGTCTGCGAAGCTGCATAAATAGAATCACATTCAAGGGCGTCATGCGGGTCAAGCTAAATGTCCGAATTCCTTCCCGGGCGATTTTTTATGCTCTGCTGCTGGTGACGTCGGCGTCGATTTTATGGCCCGCCGCGCCCGTCCAGGCTCACTGGAAATTACCGGCCGGCATCAAGCGCTGGAAAACCCTGGAGACCACCCACTTTAAGATCCATTACCCCCGGGGTTATGAAGAGATGGCCGTGACCGCGTCGGTGTACGCCGAAGAAGCGGCGGCGCGATTGGAACGGGTCTTGAATCATCGCCTGCGAAGGGTGGTGCCGGTCTTTTTATACGCTTCGCATCAAGATTTTTCCGCCACGAACATAGTGCCCATTCCCATCGGGGAAGGTACGGGGGGATTCACGGATTTTCTCCGACGTCGCGTCGTCGTACCTTTCAACGGCGATTACAGCTCCCTGCGTCACGTGCTCAGTCACGAAATCGTGCACGCCTTTCAGTTTGATATTCTCTCCGGCGATAATTTCGGTTCCTATCCCCTCTGGCTCATGGAAGGCATGGCCGAATATTTGACCCTGGGTTGGGACGCCTCCGCCGAACTGCACATTCGTGACGCCGTCTACTACAATCGCATGCCGACCCTGGCCGAACTCCAGGCGGGGCGCGTGCGCAGCGGTTTCATGTACTACAAGGGCGGCCAGGCCCTGATGTATTTCATCGCCGTGCGCTGGGGCGAACAATACATTGGCCGTTATCTCAAGGAACTCAAGGCCCTGCGAGGCATCGGCCAGGCCATCAAATCGGTCTTCGACATGGAGCCCTCGGACTTCGACGCCGAGTTCGGTCGCTTCCTGCGCGCGCGCTACGCGAAAGCCCTCAAGGAAAAGTCCGTGGACCCCCGCCTGCGGCGAGTTACGTATCGCTATCGAGACCGGATCGGCTTTAACATGCATCCCGTGCTTTCGCCTCGAGGCGATAAGATCGCCTATCTGTCGGTGGCGGGGATCTTTCCGGCGCTGGTGATTCGTCCCGCGCCCGGTCCCGGCGTCACCGTCTCGAAGGCCGCCGAGCGACGGATCATCATCAAGGCCCTGCGCTCGAAGGACTACGAGGAATGGCAGCCCCTCACCACCAGGCTTTCGTTCAGTCCGGACGGGAAATCCGTGCTCGTGGCCGGCCGGCGAAGCGGTCGCCAGGCATTGCTCTTGATCGACTTCAAGGCAGGGAAGGGCCGCCTTCCCATGGCACGGCCCTTCGACGCACTG
>CAZGYS010000954.1:1066-1901 GCA_964530305.1 uncultured Leptospiraceae bacterium | reverse complement strand
GTCCCGCCGTGCCGTAGACCACGCGCTTGTTCTCGTCGATGATGATCAAAAAGGCCGTCAGGTAGTCATGGGTCTTGACCGATTCCACCATGATGTCGTTGACCTGCGCGAAGATGCGTCGGGGCGATACGTGAACGCGGGTGGCGTCGTTGAAGGCGATTTTCGCCATGGTGGTCAGCAGGGCGGCCGGAATGCCGTGTCCGGACGCATCACCGATCACGATGCCCAGGCGACCCTCGGGCATGGGAAAGATATCGAAGAAATCGCCGCCGACGCTCGCCATGGCGCGATAGCAGGAATCGGCCAGCACGGGGCCGACGCGAATGGGCGTAGGCGGCAGAATGCCCTGCTGAATGTCGGACGCCATGGCCAGTTCGTACTGCATGCTCTTGTCCCGCAGGCGTAGTTCCTCCAGCGTGCGATTCAGTGCGGCCGTGCGCATGGTCACCTTGACTTCCAGGCTTTCCTTGAATTCGCGCAGTTCCCGGGTGGAGGCGGCCAGCTCCAGATGGAAGTTTACGCGCGAAAGCAGTTCATCGCGCGTGAACGGTTTGACGATGTAGTCATTGGCGCCTTTTTGAAAGCCTTCCACAAGGTCCCGCACTTGATTCCGCGCAGTCAGAAGAATGATCGGCAACACCCCGGGTGGATGAGTTTCGCGAATGGTTCGGGAAACCTCGTAACCGGTCATGCGCGGCATCATGACGTCCAGTAATACCAGATCGAAATTTTCCCGGGCCAGGATCTCCAACGCCTCGGCCCCGCTGGAGGCGAAATGCACTTCATAGGGACCGGATTTCATTTGATTATGAATTACGCGCAGGTTGGCCGGCTC
>CAZGYS010000954.1:0-1056 GCA_964530305.1 uncultured Leptospiraceae bacterium | reverse complement strand
GGATTCGTCGCCGGGGCGAATTCATTTCGGCCGGGGCGGCTTCCGGTGTTTTCGGTTCCGGAAACAGGGAACCGGCGGAGCGTGCCTGGAGCCCGAACAGGGCGGTGTCGCTTTGTGCCGGCGCGGCCCCGGTCGCGGGAGCCTCGGTCATGGGCGTGCTTACCGGAGGCAGGGTTTCATCCCGGACGGCTTCATTGTCCGCGCGGGGTATCGAAAAAGTAAAAGTGGAGCCCGCGCCCGGAACCGACTGTACTTCGATAACGCCGCCGTGCAGCTCAATGAGTTTGCGGGTGATGGTGAGTCCCAGCCCGCTGCCGCCGGCCGCCCGGGAAGCCGAGCCGTCGAGCTGTTCGAAGGATTCGAAGACTCGTTCGACCTTGTCCGCGGGAATTCCGATTCCGGTATCGGTGATGGAAACGCGAACCCAGCCGGCTTCGCTGTTGGAAACGCGCAGGGCGCGGCGATCCGCGGCGGGTTCCGGACCACTGCCGGTCCATCTCCGGGTATTGTCTTCCGCCGTAATCAGAATCCGTCCCTTGTCGGTGAACTTCACCGCGTTGCTGATGAGATTGTGGAGAATTTGTTGCAGGCGATCCTCGTCCGCGAAGGCCGCCGGGAGATCCCGGGGCACTTGATTGATCAGTTCCAGGCCCTTGGATTGGGCCGCCATGCGCGAAAGCGCCGTCACGATTTCGGTAATGCCGAATACGTCCACCGGTCGCGGTCGCAACTTCAGGTCCCTGTGTTTCAGACGCGAGAAATCCAGGATGTCGTTCACGTGGCTCATCAAGCGTCGTCCGCTTGAGGCGATGATCTCCATATTGCTTCGCAGCGTGGGGGGCAGGTTTCCCTCCGCGCCGTCGAGCAGGGATTCGCTGATGCCGATGATTCCGTTTAAAGGCGTGCGTAGTTCATGGGAAGTGTTCGCCAGGAACTCGTCCTTGAGTCGATCCAGGCCCAGGAGCCGGCGGGAAAGCACCTCCACGGAATGAAACGCCCGCGAAAATCGCAGGGAAAGAAAGAAGGACTGAGCGAACACGAAAATAAAAAAGCCCA
>CAZGYS010000953.1:0-1903 GCA_964530305.1 uncultured Leptospiraceae bacterium | reverse complement strand
GTGAGCCAGCAGGTGGGCCGAGGAGTGCCAGAAGAGATCCCGTCCCTCGTCGTCGGCGAAGGTCACAATGCGGGCTTTGTCTCCGTCGGTCAGGGGAGTTTTCAGGTCCTTGAGCGTCCCATTGATTTCAACGGCCAGGGGGCTGTTGCCGTTCAAACTCTTCTTGATCTTCTTGGCCAGGTCCGCGCCGGTCGCGCCGCCTTCCAGTTCCTGGATTTCGCCGTCCGCAAGTTCAATCTTCATACCGATGCCTCTCCCGTCGAAATCCTACGCGGGGGCGTAAATGCAACCAGATAATCACTACCGGGCGGACGCCGCCGGCGGTCTGTTGTCCAAAGAAGCTTGCGTCGGTCCGGCGCGATTTGGAGCCTGCTCCCATGCATACCGAGGGTCCCCAGACGGCGTTTTTCTCCCGGGAGGGAGACTTTTATCGCGCGAGCGAATATACTCGGGGTCCCTGGAACATGGAGCACCAGCACGGCAGTCCGGCCACGGCGCTGGTGGGCCACATCCTGCAGGCCCAAAGCAAGATGCAAATGGCCCGCTTGAGCGTGGAAATTCTCCGCGCCATACCCATCGACGCGTTGGAGATTCGGACTTCCTTGCTCCGTCCGGGGCGTCTGGTGGAAATTCGCGGGGCCTCGGTCTACCGGCGCGGCAAGGAATTGCTGCGGGCGTCGGCCCTGTTCATCAAGCCGGAAGACGTGGATTTCGGAGATGCGCCGGAGCTGGGCGAATCGCAACCCGCCGCTCCCGACCAATCACGGGCCCGGGCCTTTCCCTTTTTCCTGGCCGAGAAGGGTTTTCACAGCGCCGTCGAGTTAAGGACCGCCCATGGCGATATCGGTTCCGGCCGAGCCGCCGTGTGGATGCGCATGAAAGTTCCCCTGATTGCCGGCGAAGAGCCTACGCCCCTGGACCGGCTGTTGATTACGGCTGATTGTGGAAACGGCATCGCCGCGTTTCTGGACATGAAGAAATTCACCTTCGTAAATCCTGACCTGACCATCTATATGAATCGCCTGCCGCGCGGCGAATGGGTTTGTCTGGACGCGCGCACCAGGGCGGAGTATCAAGGCATTGCTTTCAGCGACACCGCCGTTTTCGACGAAGCCGGTCAACTGGGACGCGTGAACCAGGCCTTGCTGCTCAGGCACGCGCGCTAAAGGCCGGCAAGAGACCGGCGAGAGACCGGCGCGCATGAAATTTTTTCGACTCGGGGAGAATCGCGCGATTTCGCGCGTATAAATCGCCATGACTTCCTACGACATCCTGCCGCTCGGGGAATTTCCGCCGCCGGGTCAATTGCCCACGCGCATGCACGCCCAGGTGATTCGCCCGGAGCGCTACGGACAACCCGACCAGGCGTTTCAAGGAGAGGAAATCGAAACGCCGCGACCGGGTCCGGGTCAAGTGGTGGTGGCCGTGATGGCCGCCGGGATCAATTACAATAATGTCTGGGCCTCCCTGGGGTATCCGCTGGATGTAATCGCCGCGCGCAATCGCGCGGGCGAAAGCGAACCCTTTCACATCGGTGGTTCCGAAGCCGCGGGCATAGTGCAGGCAACGGGCGCAGGCGTGGAGACGATTCGCCCGGGCGATGCCGTCGTGGTCCACGGCGGAGTCTGGCATCCCCAGGACCCCTGGGTCAAGGCCGGCGGCGATCCCATGCTCGCGCCCAGCCAGAAAGCCTGGGGCTATGAAACCAACTGGGGCGCTTTCGCTCAGTATTGCCGGGTCTGGGAACATCAGTGTCTGCCCAAACCCGCGGAGCTGGATTGGGCCGAGTGTGCCGCGTATATTCTATCCGGAGCCACGGCGTATCGCATGTTGCTGGGCCGCCCGGAACAACGCATTGAAAAGAACGACGTCGTTCTCGTTTGGGGCGGCGCGGGCGGTCTGG
>CAZGYS010000952.1:0-1918 GCA_964530305.1 uncultured Leptospiraceae bacterium | reverse complement strand
ATAAAAGTTATGATTCACCACGGTTTTGAAGAAAGACCTGGATTTCTGGCCCATCCGCATGTTCACCGGCCCGGTGAAAGAGTTTCAAGAGACCGGTAAATAATACCCGGGAATTTCAAGGTGATTGACTAATTCGGGGTCTTCAGGTATTCTGTCCCCGATCCGCGACCGTCCGGCAACGTTCAAGCCGAACGTTAATCAGCCAGAAAACAAAGTTTACACGGCCTGGAGCCGGAAGGTTAAACATTTTCGCTCCCGGATCAGTCCAATATTATATTTAGAGTCCAGTCAGAGAGACGAAATATGAAAACCAGAAAACTTCTGATCACAACAATTGGAGCCGCCCTGTTGATGCTGGCCGTCGCATGCGGAACCTATATCGTAATCCCCGTCGTAGACAAGATGCCCCGTAACTTCGCCGCCGTAATGCGCGGTAAAAAGAAAGTCGGTATCGTTGCCCTCAAAACTCGCAAGACCTACCTGCAGAGATTGGGGACCCAGATTGATTTCAGCAAGGCCGTGGAAGGCTCGGTTGAAAATGCCATTCAAAAATTCGGTTATTTTACCCTGATTGACCTGGGAAGTCGCAAGAAACGCCTGCGTGAAATCGCCCACAGTCAGAGTGGTTTGACCCGCACCCAGGCGGCCATCGGTCAGGAACTGAAAGCGGACGGCCTGCTCTACATTCAGATGACCAATCCCCCGCTGACCGAATGCAAGGTTGAAAGAAGAACCTCCGCTACCGCGGCCGCCGCTAACCTGATTTCCGCCGCCGCCGGTGGAGACGGAGGCGCCGGTGGCAACGTACGCAAGCCCATCGGCGTGCGTTACCTGACCGTATTCGTTAAGGGGAAACTCGTTAATATTGAAAGTGGCCGTTCCATTTCCTTCACGGCCAAGAAACCCGTGAAAGTAGACGGCAGCCTGGGAAGTCGGGAATGTCCCTCGGCCCTGGATGCCCTGGACAAAGCGCTGGATCAATCGGCGCTGGAAATCGCCCGCCGTCTGTCTCCCCGTGTAGTGAATCTTCGTGTGCCGGTTTCGGACGACGTCGAAAACGTGCCCGAGAATCGCCAGGCGCAAGTTCAGAAATTCCTGGAGCGCGGTATCAAGTGGGCGGACAAGAAGAACTACGAGCGTGCCGGTGCTTCCTGGAAGCTGGCGCTGCAAATGTCCGGTAGTCAGTCCGCGGCGGCCTTCTGGAACCTGGCGGTTTACAAATGGGCGTCCGGGGAACTGGATGACGCCGAGCAGTACTTCAAGCGTGTCGAGGCCATTGGTGGACCGGATTGGCTCGATGGGGACAAGATGGAAATCATCACCAAATTCGCTCGCGAAAAGAAACGCATTGAAGCGGAGAAGGACGCGGACGACTAATCAACTGGAAAGTCCGTAGATATTTCCACTCAAACGGCGATCACTCGATCGCCGTTTTTGTTTATTCAGGTACATGCATATGAATTTCGCCGCTCGTCTTCCCGCTTATCGACCGTCCCGCTTATCGGCGGCCGTGGTGCTCTGTCTCTGGGCGCTGATCGCATCCGCCTGTTCCCAACCGGAGCGCCCCACGCGCGATGAATGCGTGCGCGGCTTTAAGAATTTCATTCGGCTCATGACGAAGGATAATCCCAAACGGGCGGCCTTCATGAAAAAGGCCGAGAGCACCCTGGTCAAGAGCATGGCGGGCAAGTGCGTGAAATCTCGAAAGCGCGCCGTCGTCCTCTGCGAAATCAAGGCTGAAAGCCTGGCCGCCCTCAAGGCTTGTCGAAAACAGCCCTGAACGGCGTTTACTTTTCCCCCGCGTTGACCTCTTGTTCGCGGCGACGCTTTTCCACGCGGAAGCGCGCGATGATGGAATCCTTTTCCGAATCGATTAGATGACCGCGCTGGGAGGCTTGCTTGAAGTAGGCCTCGGCCT
>CAZGYS010000951.1:0-1921 GCA_964530305.1 uncultured Leptospiraceae bacterium | reverse complement strand
CTCACTTCCTCCTCTAGCTTGCTCCGGGCCTCGGGATTTTGGGCCAACAGGTGAAAGGTCCAGACCAGGGCAGGGCATTGGCCGTGGTCTCATGACCGGCCGTAAACAGAGTCGTGACTTCGTCGCGGACCTGGATGTCGTCCATGCCTTCGCCGGTTTCCTCGTCTCGGGCCAGAAGCAGCATGGAGAGCAAATCGCCGCGGTCCTGGTCTCCTCCCGCATGGCGTCGCTCCGCGATGATGCGATCCACGATTGTATAAAACTCGCTTCGAGCTTTTTTCAGGCGGCGATTTCCGGACGTGGGCAGCCACTCCGGCGGCACGAAACCCCGACTGTAGTCGGCCTGGGCGATGTCCTGTAAAACATGAATGGCATGTCCCGCCGTTTCCGCGGTTGCGCTGACGTCGGCGCCGAACAGAGTGCGCGCGGCGATGAACATGGTCAGGCGGGTCATCTCGTCGGCAATGTCCCGCTTTTCGTCCGTGCCCCAGCGCTCCATCATTTCCAGGGTGTATTCCACCATCACGTCCGCGTAGGAGGCGACGCGACGGGGATGGAAGGCCGGCTGCGCCAGTCGCCGCTGACGGCGATGGGGTTCGCCCCCATTGGTAATCAAGCCTCGACCCAGAAAGCGACCCATGACGTCGATGTCCAGTTTCGCCTTGGGAAAGACGGAGCCCTTTGATACCAGGACTTCCTTGATGTACTCCGGGTCCGAAACCTGGAAGACCGGATTCCAGCCCAGTTTGAAGAAGACGATGTCCCCGTGATCCCGGGCGCAATCCAGCATGAAGGTCAGGGGATCGGAAATGAAACCGGCCAGGCCTCCGGTGAGGAAATTGCCTCCGGGTCCAGGCGGCCGCGGCGATTTTGATCTGAACATTCCCATGGCGCCAGTCTACCGGGCGGGAGTTTTCGAAGCAAGGCATATCGCCGGAGCAACGCACGGTCCGGATTCCGCTTGCGTTTAGCGACCCCTGCCCACGTGTACCCGTCATGGACGACACGCCCGACATCCGCGACGAGCTCCCCGAGGAACTTCTGCCCGATGAATTCGAGCGCTTCCTGCTGGCCTATCAGTTCATCGTGCACGAAACGCCCTTTCAGGAACGCCTGGACCATCTATACCGTCTGCTGGAAGGAGAGGGCGACGACCAGGCAGCGGACAGGGAATTCGACGAGTTCACCGACGCCGTCATCGCGGATTTTCGCGGGCGGGCGGAGCTGGCGCGATTCGACTTCATGCCCGAGGAGCCGGAGGAGTTGATTCACATCAAGCATCGCTTCGCCGTTCAAGCCATGATTGCCGCCCTGGAAGGCAAGGACGACGAAGAGCGCGGCCGGGAATTCGACCACCTGGAGCAAAACGCCCACGACGCCGTGAAACGCGCGGAGAAGGATCTCCAGGACGGCCTGGAATTCGCCGACGACTTTCTACTGGCGCGCGAAGACCACTTTATTACTCACTATTTTCCCGAACTACTGGACGAAATCCGAGAAGAAGCCGGCCAATAGAGGAAGGGAAGTGAAGGGAACACGAATGGCGGCGAATGTTCACGAATGGCACGAAAGAGTTCCGGCGGGGGCGGTCGCTTGCTCGACCATGTTCGCTCCGACCCCGGTCGTCCACCCCAAAAAAATTGCGATCATTCGTCTAATTCGCGAAATTCGTGTTCACTTCTTCGTGCCGTTCGTGTTCTCTCCGCGGGCCAGGTCGATGTACTTCTTTAAAGCATCGATGCCGTCCAAAAAGAGCGCGGGGCCCGGTTGCAGGATGATTTCCGAGGGAATTTCGTAGAGGCGATTTTCGCGCACGGCCTTCGTGTCCTTCCACTTTTCCCGGACCCAATCGTAATCCACGGGCTTGGGTCCTTCCACTTTTCCCGGACCCAATCGTAATCCACGGGCTTGCCGCACCAGG
>CAZGYS010000950.1:0-1940 GCA_964530305.1 uncultured Leptospiraceae bacterium | reverse complement strand
CCCTGGGTATGGAGGTCGCCCGTCATCTGGACGCGAAGCGCGATTTTCTTCAGGCCGACTTTCGGGCCGCGGACCTGGCCGGCGCGGTCGGCGTGAGTGCCCATACTCTGTCCCAGGTGTTGAGCCGTAACTTCAACAAATCATTTCACGAACTCATGAACGAGTATCGCGTGGCGGAAGCCGCGCGTCGCCTGCGGGATCCCGCCTACGGCGATTACACGATTCTGCGCATCGCCCTGGATTGCGGTTTCAATTCCAAGTCCACTTTCAATCAAGCTTTCCGCGCGGTGACGGGCCACACGCCCTCCCAATTCCGCCGAAAAAAAGGTCCGACCCACCTGGAACGGTCGATTCGGACCTCCTCATAAGCTATCCTTCCCCCATCCCGTTTCGGATAGGAAGGAAAAATGCAAACCAGCCCAACTCACGGATTCAGCTCCCGCGGCGATTTTCTAAAGAAGGCCGGCCTCGCCGGAGTCATGTTGACCATGCCCGCCCTGCATCAGGCCTGCTCCAGTCTACCCGGCCGCAATGCCGGCCCCCGGGACGCTGACCCCCTGCGCAATGCCGAAAAGCTCGGTCTGGAATCGCCCATCCTCCGAGCCCTGAACGTGGGTATCACGGCGCCGAACGCCCATAACACTCAGGCCTGGAAATTCATCATTCACAACGACCGCGAGATGAGCCTCTATGTGGATGAGAAGCGCCTGCTGCTCGCCACGGATCCGACCACGCGCCAGATTCACATCAGCCAGGGGACGCTCCTGGAACACCTTGCTATCGGTGCGACTCGCATGGGTTACAGGGCGGACATTCGCCTCTTGCCCGAGGGCGACTATAGCATGAGCGAGACCGGCAAGAAACCCGTGGCACGGGTAAAACTAATCGCCGCGCGGGCAATGCCGACCGACCCCCTGTACGCGCAAATCAGCCGACGCGCCACCAATCGTACCGCTTACCAGGGCCCCCTCGTTACGGCCGGCGAGTTTGCCGAACTAAAGAGCGCGATCGGCTCGGCCCATGGCGATTTTATTTTTCACAATCGCGACATGGACCGCTACCTGGAGCAATTCCGCCGGGCCTACGCGGTGGAGACCAACACCCGCGAGCGCCACGAGGAAAGTCGTATCTGGTTTCGCTACAACGACAAGCAGATCTTTTCGAAGCGCGATGGTATTTCCCTGCGCGGAGGCGGACTCAGCGGAGTTAAGCTATGGTTCGCCGAGAAGTTTTTCGTTTCCGAAGGCGCCGAAAGCTGGCATTCGCCGTCGGGTCGTCAAACGGGGATTGATATTTTCAACGATGCCTTGAAAACGACGAAGGGCCTGATCTTCCTCAAGACTCCGGGTAATGAACGCAAGGATTGGATCCTGGCCGGGCGGGACTACGCGCGTCTACATCTGGCGGTAACCGCTCAAGGCCTGGTCATGCACCCGTTGAGTCAAATCCTGCAGGAGTATCCGGAAATGAACGAGCTACGGGCCGGCTTTCGCGCCGCCACAGGACTCAAGGGCCGCGAAAACATCCAGATGATCACACGCCTGGGTCGCGCCGATTATCTGTTTCTTTCACCCCGCCGACCCTTGTCCGCGATGCTGACGAAAGCTTGAGCTCTGTTCTGGAACCCTCTGAACCGGGGCGACCGGCCGGGGCTCGGCGCTTTCAGCGGCCGCCCTTGTCCTCGACCGTTCCGTCGGCATGGCGAGCAAAGCGTCCCTGTTCCCGTTCGTGCACGGGATCCGGGACGGGCCAGGGCCAGCCGCCGAAACCGGTGCGCTGATAATCCATGAAGGTCTGTTGGATTTCCTGGACGCTGTTCATCACGAAGGGGCCGTGCTGCACCACCGGTTCGGCGATGGGCTTGCCCTGCAGGATGAGAATGAAGGCTTTCTCGCCGCCGTTCTTGATTCGCAAGGAGCGATCCGGCGTGAGATCCGCGG
>CAZGYS010000949.1:0-1946 GCA_964530305.1 uncultured Leptospiraceae bacterium | reverse complement strand
ATACCCGCAAGAAGCTGGGCAAGTTTACGCGGCAACTGGCCGAGAGCCGCGGCGAAGGCGAGGCCGGGTAGGCTCGTTCTTTTTTGCGCGGCGGGGACTGAGCTTTTCAGGGACTAAATTTAGCGAACAGTCGCCCCGCCGTTACCGGTAGCAACCTTTGCATCCAGTCGATGAGCCGTGCGTCCGGTCCGATTAGGACGCGTTTCTTGTTTCTCTTGATGCCGCGCAGGATGGCTCGCGCCGCGCCCTCGGGAGACGTCAGGGCGATTTTGTCGAAGTCGCTGATGGACTTTTTCATGTCGCGTCCGCCGCCCGGTGATTCGTGAAAGCGGGAATTGCGAACGATATTCGTCTTTATGCCGCCGGGGTGCACGCAGGAAACGCCCACCGATCCGCCGCGCAGTTCTTCGCGCAGGGCCTCGGTATAACCGCGCACGGCGAACTTCGAGGCATTGTAGGAACCCTGCGTCGGCACGGCGATGAGACCGAATACGCTGGAAATATTAACTATGTGGCCTTCTTTCTGTTCCAGAAGACGCGGTAGGAAAGCCTGCGTGCCGTGCACCACGCCCCAAAAATTAATCCCCATGATCCAATCAAAGTCTTCGTAAGTCAGCTCGGCGATGGAGCGGGAAACCGCCACGCCCGCGTTATTGACGATTACGTGGGCCGCGCCGTGAAGTTCCACGACCTTATCAGCGAAAGCGTGGACGCCTTCGCGATTGGCCACGTCCAGGTGATGAATGCTGACGAGTTTTTTATCGACTCCCGTCAGTTTACGGGTTTCCGCGAGGCCGGTTTCGTCCACGTCCGCCAGCGCCAATCGCATTCCCTCCCGAGCCAGGAGCACGGCCAGGGCGCGTCCGATGCCCGAGGCGGCTCCGGTTATGACGGCGGTTTTATCGCGCAGGTGTTTCATGACGCGAACTATGCATGTCCTGCCGGCCCGCGCAAGGTATTTTAGCGCAAGCGCGATTTTCTGAGTGCGAAGTCCAGGAAATTCACGCCCATGCGCAGGGCCAGACGGCGTTTATCGGGACGGAGGTTATGAGCACCGGGACTTTCCCAGCCGTCGCCCAGATCCGAGCTGTAACTGTAGAAGAAATCATGCTTTTCATTTCCGTTCACCAGACGTAAGAGCTCGGCGGGGCGATTGCCGTGTTTCATGATTTTCGGGAAGCGATTGTCCGGCATGGGAAAGGGCGTATGAAAGAGCGGACTGGTCTTAACCGCTTCGAATTTATAGCCCGGCAGTTTTTTCAAGACGAATTCTCGAAAATAGAAATCCAGGCCGTTATTGTCCTCGATCAAAATCACGCCGCCCCCCGCGGCGAATTCCAGCAAGCCCTGGAGGTCTTCATCGTCCATGCGAAAGTCGGCATGGCCCGTGGCGTACAGGAACTGGTGTCGCCGGGGCGATAGGTCGCGTCCGCGCAGGCCGAAGAAGAGTTCCGTACGCACGCTCGACTTTTCGGCACGGGGATGATCCGTCTGGTAGAACTCCAGCAAATTGCGCAGGGAGTCCGGGTTCGCGTTCCAATCACCGCCTTCGTACCTCAACTGGGCCACGCTCAAGAGCGTTTCCAGGGGCTCTTGCGAAACAGGTTTTTTCTTGAAGGCCCCCCGGGGGAAGCGCGGCAGACGCGGTTTCAAGAGCGGAATCAAACTGATAAAGGCGACGGCCAGGCCGGCGATGATCCAGATCACGTCGAAGGGAGGCGGCGGCATGGGTGTAACGCGAGAATGTGCCCGGGCGTGAAGGGGGCAATCAAAAAAACGGGTCGTTCCCGGGAGCGTGAACTATATTGTTCCTGGTTGTTTGTTAGCTATTAACAAATCGAATTAACTTACCAGGAGCGGCAACCCCGGACATGAGCGGCCAACCCACTAACGACTCCACCAACGAATCCATACGGATGAAAATCGAAAGCCGGATGCACGACCTG
>CAZGYS010000948.1:0-1948 GCA_964530305.1 uncultured Leptospiraceae bacterium | reverse complement strand
TGGGTCGAGGAGCAGTGTCCGGGCCATGGTCTTCAAAGCCTCGATTTTCTTTTCCTCTGTTGGAGCCTGGAGGAATCGCTCCGGAAGCTCGCGGATTAGATCGACCGCGTGAACGATGCGATCAAATACCTTTTCATTGTTCTGGGTCAAAGATGAGAGCCGCGCATTCAAGCCCTGAATACGCCTTCCGTATTCCTTACGCCGCGCCAGCAGCTCGTCCCGGTCGATGCCGTCCGCGGTGAACAGGTCCAGCAGTTTCGCCTGCCGCGCCGTCCATTCCTTGATTTGTTCGGATATGAAATCGATTTCCTTTCGATTTTGCCGCCGCCGCTCTCGCAGAGGTTCCCGAAACAGTTCGGATAATCGCCCGGCGAAATCAGGCTTCATCCGGAATTCCGCGACCGCCGCCGCCGCGGATTTCAGAATATCATCCTCGCGAAAACGCAGCTCCCGCCGCCGCCCGCCGCAACGATGCTTGTAGTATACGTATCGGCCGGAGTTATGGGCCCCGGTTTGTTCCTCGGCCGTGTAGAGCCGCCCGCATTCCGAACAATGCGCGAATTTGGACAGCAGGTGCGCCCGCCGCCCGCCCATCTCGCCGCAACGATTCGACGACAAACGGGCCAGACGACGGTCGAAGACATCCTTCGAAAAATACGCTTCGTGGCTACCCTCGTGTCGACTACCGTAGATTTTCTTGTCGAGCCGGTGTCTTAACTTGATCATGGTTTCGCGCAATACATCGTGGAGCGGACCCGGTGCTGGTATTCAAGAACATAGATATATCCCGTGAAGGGCGCCTTCTCCAGAGGGATCTTTCCTTCGCCGTGAAGGCCGGCCAGAAGATTGCCCTCACGGGACCTTCCGGTAGCGGCAAGAGCTCCCTCCTGCGCGTGGCAATGGGTTTCGACCGGGCCGACGCCGGGGCCGTTTTCATGGACGGCCTGGAGGTAAACCGGAGGACAATCGCCGGATTACGGAACCGCTTCGCCTTCGCTCCCCAGAATTTTCACGCTCCCGGGAATGTGTCCCGGGCCGTCGCCTCCGTCTTTGAATTCAAGGCGAATCGAGCCGCCGCCCCGGACGGGTTTCAGATCGGCGCGATGATGCGGGATCTGGCCCTTTCGCCGGAAGAAGAATTTCTTCAACGGTCCGTCGCGGACCTATCCGCGGGTGAACGCTCACGCGTGGGTCTGGCAATCGCACTTCTGCTGCATCGCCCCCTGGTTGTTATGGATGAACCCACGGCGAATCTGGACGATGAGACGCGTGCCCGCGTGATAGACAAATTGACCCGGGACGATGGGCGCGCCATGCTAATCGCCACGCATGATCGAATACTGGTTCGCGCATGCGATGAAGAGGTTGCGCTGAATGGCTGAGATTCTGGAAATTGAATGGTGGCGACTGGGCCTCGCGATGAGCTTGATGCTGGTTCCCATTCTGCTCCTGGTTTTCTATGAAACTGGCCTTGGGAAATCCGTACTAATTGCGGGTGCCCGTATGATCGTTCAACTAATTCTCGTCGGAGTATACCTGGAATATCTTTTTGAGCGAAACTCGCTGCTTCTGAACGGGATCTGGATAGTGATCATGCTGGTGGTCGCGGGCATGACGATTTTGCGGCGAAGCGAATTGCCGCTCCTTCGATTCCTGCCGGCCGTTTTTTTCGCGCTCGCCCTGGCGATGCTTCCGGCGCTGGGTGTTTTTCTCGGGTTCGTTTTGGCGTCGCCGGATGCCCTCCACGCCCGCTACATTATTCCCATCACCGGCATGCTCCTGGGTAATGGCCTGCAATCGGGCATTATCGGTCTGTCGAAATTCCGGGGCGCTATGAGCGAAAAGCGCTCCTATTATGAATATCTTCTGGCATGCGGGGCGAATCGCCGCGAGGCCCTGGTCGAATTCAAGCGCGATGCTCTCAAGGCGGCCATGAGTCCGGCCATCG
>CAZGYS010000947.1:0-1955 GCA_964530305.1 uncultured Leptospiraceae bacterium | reverse complement strand
CATGGCCATGCGCGAGCCCTATCTCAATACGCCGCTGACCCGCGCGGCCCTGGGAATCAAACCCGGCTCCCGGGGACACCTGCACCATAATACAAAGGAACTCAACGCGGCGGTGCTGCGCTGGCATCGCCTGGGGGCGCAGATATCCGCGCACGTTCAGGGCGAACGGGCGGCCGCCCAGTTTTTAGACGCGGTGGAAATCGCCCTGCGAAAGTTTCCGCGCAAGGACCATCGCCATCGCATGGAACACAACGCGCTGGTGACGCCCGCTCAATTTCAACGCGCCGCGCAACTGGGCGTGACCGTGAGCTTCTATATTGATCACGTCTATTACTACGGTGATGCCCTGCGGGAATCCATCGTGGGGCCGGATCGCGCCGCGCGCTTCATGGCCATGAACGCGGCCAAACAAGCCGGCCATCGCGTCAGCCTGCATACGGACTCGCCGTCTTCGCCCCTGGGTGTGTTTCGCGCCATGACCACGGCCATTACCCGCAAGACTCGTTCGGGCAAGTACACCCTGGGGTCCGAACAGGGAGTTTCGCGCCTGGACGCCCTGAAGGCGGTGACCATTCACGCCGCCTGGCAGATCTTTCAGGAAAAAGACCGGGGCAGCCTGGCTCCGGGAAAAATCGCCGATTTCACCCTGGTCTCGCGGGATCCCCTACAAACACCGGCGAAGGATTGGCGCACGATTCGCGTTCTGGAAACCTGGCGCGCGGGCCAAAAGATGGAATACGGCGGGTGGACCTGGCGAAAGATCAGCCTGGTGCTTCAAGTAGTCTGGGGACGCTTCACCGGCTGGTTCTCCTGAAACATCGGAGTCCCGAAGCCGAGAGCTGAAAGCCGTGAGAATGTACGACCCCGCGCGGATGCTCGGGGCGATTCCTTTCAACCGGCCAGGCGATTGTCGTCGGCCGAGGTTTCGCCATCGGATACGGCCTCTTCGCCGACGCTTTCCCGGGCCTCCGTTCGGTCTTCGCTCATCTTTTTGCAAGTCCACAGCAAGCGCAGAAACCGACGGGTTTCTTCCCTGAAACGGGCCGGATGAGCTGAGGCATTGCGCAGGCGCATGTAGGCCGAATTTGAGGCGCCGCAGGCTTCCAGGCGAGCCAGCGGACAGAAATCGCACTTGCCCGCGTGGGAAGTGAAACCGGAGCCTTTCTCCTCTCGATGGCGACGGGTGGCGGTTTCACACAGGGCGCAGGACGCTTCTCCCAGATAGACATGCCCCCGTCCCACCAGCTCGCGCACGCCCTCGTCTCCCGTGGAACGACGCAAGATACGACGCCACTTTTCCAGGCTGAGGTCCAGGGCGTCTTCCCCGTCTCCCAATCGACGACGCATCTCCTCCCCCGTCATGGGTTCGGCGCTTACTTCCCGGCTCGGAACCAGGCCCTTCATTTGTTGGTTGTTTATAATCGCGCTCATGGTGTTTCCGTCTCTACTTCTTATACGGTTGCGCTCGGATTTCGGCTCAATTTTTTTCCGCTTCCGAATTATGAGACGCGCGCACGCCGGCCTTGTTCAAGCCTCGGGCGATTTTTTCATTATATTTCCGAGGGATTTTTCACGGCCGGCTTGCAAATATGATCCGGATCATACTGAAAATTTTCGTCGCCGGTTCGAGCCCGGTTGGACGTTTGAAAACCCTCGCCGCGGCCCGAAAAACCGCTTGCCCCCACCCCCGAGCCGACGCGTGTTCACTATATGCAGGCCGTTATCGATTTCTTTCTACGTCGCACCATGCTGGTGAACATTATGCTGGTGGCCATCTTCGGCGTTTGCGCCATGGCCATCTCCAGCACCAAGCGCAATACCTATCCGGAAGTGGATCTGGCCACCATGGTGGTCACCACCGTGTATCCGGGAGCTTCGCCCCGGGACGTGGAACAAAACGTGACGCGCCTCATCGAGGACGAACTCAAGGGCATTCCCGGCATCGACAATTTCAC
>CAZGYS010000946.1:0-1961 GCA_964530305.1 uncultured Leptospiraceae bacterium | reverse complement strand
AGTACAAATTGATCTCCTGGATTTTGCCCTTGCGAACGCGCAACAGCTCCGCCATGGGAACGTCTCCGGCCGGAGTCGACGTGCGCAGGTCGTAAAAGGATGAGATGTATTCGCCGTTTTCGAATTGCTTGTACATCTTGATGCCCTTTACCATGGGGCCCATCCCGGCCAGCAGTTCCAGAAACTCGGCGCGATTTTCGGCTTGCGCCATGGCGCCGGTGAACCTCAGGTCCTCGGCCAGGATTTCGCCGAGGATGCTTCCGTCTCCGGAAAAACTATCGTAGTATTGTTTTGCTATGTCCAGTGCTTTTGCCATTGGATGCTCCTTATCATTTTCAAGACAGACGAATCGCCCGGAGCCGCTTCGACATTGTCCGAAAAAAAATAGATGCGCCGGCCGAGATTTTTTGAAGGCGTTGGTGGAGCGTTCCGGGAGCCTGGTGCGGGCGATGTCCAGGGTTTCGCAAAAGCATTGGGCGGGTTGAGCGACGATTTTTATATTAGGGCTTATTCAATTTCAGGGAGTCTTTCGTGTTCAATCCATTGTCTTTTATCAAAGTTTCGCCGCGTACCGCAAGGGTAACCTGGTTCGGACGCCTCTTGCCCGCGGCTCTGGTCGTCATGCTCACGCAGTGTTCCATCGCCGATCTGCGGGACGCGAAGCTCCGGGAAGGCGTCACTGAACAGGCGCGGGCGCGAGGCCTGGAATTGATGCGCAAGGCCGCCCTGGCGCATGGAATGAAGGCTGACGGCTTCAAGCCCGGAGTGTCACCCCTGGTGGAGGCGCGGGGCAAGGACGTCTGGTATTCCTCCTTGATGAGGCGCTTCACGCCCCTGGACCGCAACAGTCAGTCGTTTCGCATGACCCTGAAAAAGGGCGGGGACCGCTTCGAGGTTCTGAACGGTGAGAGCAAGGGGCGCGTACTGGGCCGCGAAGGCGCCCGTTATTTTACCATCGCCGCGGCAAAGGGTTCGAAGCCGGTTTACGAGGACAGCTCGGCGGCGTTCATTTACCTGGAATCCCTGCGCCTGTACATGGAACTGCCTTTTCTGGCCGCGGGCATGGGCAATGTCGCTTATATGGGGCGGGAGAACATCGGGGGCCGTCCCCATGAACTGGTTTTCACTTCTCCCGGTGGTTTTGAGCCCAGCGATAAAGCCGATCAGTACGTCTTTGCCCTGGATGCCGAGACGAATCGCATTACCTACGTTCGGTTTACGTATCGCAAGGTCTTTTCTTTCTACAAGGGCGTTCTGCGCTACGACGACTTTCGTGCCCTGGGCGATTTATTGATGCCCCATCGAATCGCCATTCTCGACGCCGCCGACGATGACGAGCCCGTGCACGAAATCATTCTGGATGAGGTTCGCGTAAAGTAAATCGCCGCGGCGCGCCCCGCGGCAAGGGCCTGGTAAAATCGCCGTACACAAAAAAACCGGCTCCCTGGTGGGAACCGGTTTTCTTTTTTCGGGAGTCCGAACCGCGATTAAGCGGTGCGTCGTCGCCAGGTGCGGATTGCCATCAGACCCATCAGGGAGAACAGCAGAACCACGCCGGCCAGCATGAGCGAGTTGCTTGCGTTGTTGCCGCGCAGCAGGAAGCCCGCCAGTCCGGTGTCGAAGTAGTTGTAGCTAACCAGGATGGTAGCGCCTTGAGCCGGTTGAGCCGCGCCCGAGAAGATGATGGTGTTCGTGCCGGAGTTGTAGCTCCAACCATTGCTGGTGCTCTTGGCTACGTCTACGCCGTTGACTTTAACCGCGATGCTCGAAGAAATCGGGGTGTGGGTCAGGGTGTAGGAGCTGGAAGAAGCAGCAGCCTGGTTCACGATTGCATCCAGGGTTTGACCGTAGTCGGTGGAGCAGATGGTGGAAGTAGAACCACCCGTGTTCTGGGACAGCAGTTGGTAGGCCGTGTCGGTGGCGTTGCCGGCGTTAGCGGAGGTACCGCTTCCGGAGCAGGT
>CAZGYS010000945.1:0-1962 GCA_964530305.1 uncultured Leptospiraceae bacterium | reverse complement strand
GGGGCAAGGTCGTCGCCAAGGGCAAAGGCAAGCTGGATATGTATTTCCTGGAAGGCATCAAGGCGCGCCTCCGGGACGACGCGGGCGCGCCCGATGAAAAGTTTCATGCGAAGTACCGGGAACTGGAGACTTCAGGCTAAACGCTGAACTCTTGCCGCCGGAGATCTCGCCGTTTCTTCAAGGAGTGAATGGTCCATCCAATCGTCCGGCGGGCGGGATCCACATCGATTTTCATGGCGGCCGAAAGGGGATAAATTCGGTCGATCTTGCCCCGGGCGCGGCTGCCTCCCGGGAGTTTGATTTTTCGAACGCGATTTCGCAGGCCGGTCCCCCAGAATGGGCGCCAGCGATGGTAGACCGGGCTGGACATGAGCTCGTGCACCATTATGACCCGGTCGTCGGGCCGCGTAATTTTCATCTCCGCGTGATAGGAAGCATGCATATCGCCCGTGAGAAAGACGAGACCGCGGATTTCGTTCTCGGCGATGAAATCCAGGATACGTTCACGCTGCCCCCGGTAGCGACGGGAACTCCACTTCGCCTCGCCGAAGGTCTCGGCCAGTTTAGTGATGTCTCCGACGAAAGGCAGGGGTGTAATCACGAATTTCACGGCGTCCGGGTTGGCGCGCATCCATGCATAGAGGTCTCGCTCCTGATCCGGACTGATAATTTCCCCGGGATCCGCCCCGGTACGAATCGGCAGGCGGTCCAGGCGCGCATCCATGGCGAAGAATTTCGCGTCGCCGTGATCAAAAGAGTAATCGTATCTTTTATGATTCGCCTGGTTACTCGGGTGCAAGCCCGGCCCATGGGAAACCTGAAAGGCCTCGTAAGCCGCAATGCCGGGATCCCTGTATACCCGAATGGCATAAAGTCCTTCGCGGTTGTTCAGGTCGTCCTTGTTGAAGTCATTGGCGATTTCATGATCATCCAGCAACATGTAGTTGGGGAAGCGAGCCAGCATCTCGCTCGCGTAGGGATCGCCGCCCCAGGTTTCGTCGTATCGCCTGGCGTAAATTTCATGCGCGGGCGGATTGCGCGGATCCGATTCGTGGTCATAGTAAATTTGATCGCCGCAATGAACGATAAAGCTCAGGTCTTCCTCAAGGAAGCGCAGATTGACGCCCTGGTAATTTTGGCGGCGGCTCTGTTTCTGCTTATTGCAGCTTACCAGCAGGAAAGAAAAAGGACGCGGCTCCTCCGGCGGAGTCCGGACCGCGCCGACGCGAACATCGCCGTTTTGGAATGAGGCGGAGAGAGCATACCGGGTGCCGGGCGTGAGGTTCGTCAGTTCGATGACGGCGGATTGATGCGCCTCGGGTTTCGATTCCAGATCGACATCAAGACGCCGCGTCGCTTCCGGCTGATGGGCGGGATGGTATTCCAGATGAGCGCGAACATCTCCCGCTTGACCGCGTACCCAGACGCGGGCCGAGCGGGGCGTGACGTGCCCGATGATGAGCTGAATTCGAGACATAGGGGCCTCCTGGCAGTACGCAAATAAGCGGGGAAGAAATCTCCCCCGCTCATACTCACACCCGCGCCCCGCTATCTAGTTCAGGAACGCTGGTCGAGGGGCACGAAGTTGCGCTCGGTTTCCCCGGTGTAAATCTGGCGGGGTCGACCAATCTTCGTGCCGGGATTTTCGATCATTTCCTTCCACTGGGCAATCCAGCCGGGCATACGACCCAGGGCGAACATTACGGTGAACATCTCCGTGGGAATGCCGATGGCGCGGTAAATGATACCGGAGTAGAAATCCACGTTGGGATAGAGTTTACGCTCTACGAAGTAGTCGTCCGTCAGCGCGGCCTCTTCCAATTTCTTGGCGATTTCCAGATAAGGATCGTGCACGCCCAGTTTTTCCAGGACTTCGTCACAGGCTTTCTTGATGATGCGCGCGCGCGGGTCGAAGTTCTTGTAGACCCGGTGACCAAAACCCATCAGGCGAAAGGTAGAGTT
>CAZGYS010000944.1:0-1975 GCA_964530305.1 uncultured Leptospiraceae bacterium | reverse complement strand
GGATCTGGACACCGCGGAGGCGACGGCCCTGGCCTCCCTGTCCGTTCCCTCCCAGGCCATCGCCGTGAATCTGCTTTCGCGTTTCCAGGCCGAGGAACGGCGCAACGTGATTCGGTCCGAGGGCGCCCGCATGAATACGGCCATCATCTTGCTGGCCCTCCTCTACGTTTACAATATCTGGGACGCCATCACCCTGTCGCCGGCGTCGTCCACGGGACTCGCGCCGTCACGCATCGCCCCGGTCCGGGACGCCGCGCTCGATATCGCCGCACCCCGAATCACCGCGCCCTACACTGCCGTGCCTCGGAGCCCGCAACGAGGACGCGCGGACATGGTCTTTCGCTTCGCGTATGGAATAACACTATGAAGATACTCAGGATGAAGACGTTGAACATCAAGGCACTGAAGGTTGCCGGCTTCGCGGCGAGTTTGCTGACCGCGGGCCTGTTCGCGGGGAGCGCTTGTTCGCTTTCGGTTTCAAACGGCGACGTCCTGGACGCCTCCCTGCTGCTGTCCCTGAGTAACTTGCCCGGCAACCTGCAATACGACGGCAATTCCCACTCCATGATCAACGGCTTCGCGAGCACCGGGATCACGCCTACCCATACCGGCCATGTGGACGGTTTCTCCGCGGGGACCAGCCTGCCCGACGGCGTGACCCTGAACGCAAGCACCGGCGAAATCGCGGGCACGCCCACCAACGCGTTCGCGGCCGCGAACTATCCGATCACGGGAAGTTCCTCTTTCGGCTCCACGACTCAAGCGGTTACCCTTTCGGCCTGGCGTTCCCTGCAGGAGGGCGTCGGAGCCGCGGACACCCGGGGCCAGGGCGTGGCCGTGGACTCCGCGGGCAATATCATCGTCTCGGGTCGAACCAACGGCGCGTTGCATTCTCAAACCAATACCGGCCAGGACCTGCTCGTCATAAAGTACGACAAGCACGGCACCCGCCAGTGGACGCGCGTCCTGGGCGGCGCGGGCGTTCCGGCCGGTTATTCGGTTACGACGGACTCGTCGGACAACATCATCGTCGTGGGCGAAACCACCACGGGCTTCGCGGCCGACGTCGCCATCGGCACCACCGACGGCTTCGTCGTTAAGCTGGACGCAAGCGGCAACCTGCTCTGGTCGCGACTGCTGGGCGTGGGCGGAAGCAATACCTACTTGTATTCCGTCGTCACCGATTCATCGAATCAAATTACGGCGGTGGGGCGCACCGACGGTAACCTGGATTCCCAGCCGAAGACCGGCACCGAGGACTTCGTGCTGGTCCGCTACGACGCCGACGGCAATAAGCTTTTTACCAGTCTGTTCGGCGCGGGGGGCGCCGCGGTCTACGGCTTCGACATTACCGCGGATACGTCGGGTAACCTGTATGCCGTCGGCATTAGCAACGGGTCAATCCATGGGCAGACAATCAGCGGCACCCAGGACTTCCTGCTGATCAAGTTCGACTCCGGAGGAAGCCGCCAGTGGACGCGTCTACTGGGCGCGGGCGGCGTACTCAGTCTGGGTGACGGCGTGGCGACTGACTCCGCCGGCAATGTATACATCTGCGGTAACGCGACCGGTTCCATCGACGGCCAGGTTTTCAACGGCAGCGCCGACGCGGTCATCAGTAAGTATGACTCCGCGGGCAATCGCCTCTGGGTCCGCATGACGGGAGCCTCCGCCGCCATAACCAAGGCCACGGCCCTGTACGTGAATTCCAGCGGGGCGATTTATGCCGCGGGGTACACGGAAGGCACGCTGAACGGCATCGCCCCCATCGGCACACGCGATATGTTTGTCGTGAACTTTGATACCGACGGCAACCGGCAATGGACTCGCCGAGCGGGCGCGCCCGGGGCCAATCAGACCGAGGGCAACTGGATTGCGGCCGACGCCGCGGGCGTGGTCGTACCGGGTCACAGCTTCGGCAATTTCGACGGAAATACCGCGGCGGGCTCTCCGGACCTGGTGCTGTATCGAACAC
>CAZGYS010000943.1:0-1977 GCA_964530305.1 uncultured Leptospiraceae bacterium | reverse complement strand
CCAGTTCCCGGTACTTCGCATGAAACTTTTCATTGGGCGCGCCCGCGTCGTCCCGGAAGCGCGCCTTGATGTCTTCCAGGAAATACATATCCAGCTTGCCTTTGCCCTTGGCGACGACCTTGCCCCGGTATTGGCTGTCGAAGAACGGTTTTATCACGCGATTTACCGCGGCGGAAATATTGATGCGACCCGGTTCGCCCGAGCTTTCGCAGCGGCTGGCCGTGTTGACCGTGTCGCCCCACAGGTCGTAGGCGAACTTGTTCTTACCGATAACTCCGGCCATCACGGGACCCATGTGAATACCGATGCGAATTTCCCAGCTCGGCTTGCCCTTGCCTGAATTCGCTCCGCGATTTTCTTTCTCTCGTTCCATGAAGGCGCGCATTTCCAGCGCCGCCAGGCATACGTCCAGGGCGTGGGTGCGATTCGGGCCGGGTATTCCTCCGGCGCACATGTAGGCGTCGCCGATGGTCTTTAGTTTTTCCACTCCGCGGCGATCGCATATGTGATCGAACTCCAGAAAGATACGATTCAATTCATCCACCAGTTCCCTGGGCGGCATGCGCGCGGCGGCGGCCGTGAACCCCTTTAAGTCGGCGAATAGAATCGTCACCTGATCGTAGAAGCGGGGCTCGGCGCGGCCATGCTCCTTGAGTTCATCGGCGACGGCCTCCGGAAGAATGTTCAGCAGGAGACGTTCGGAGGTTTCCTTCTCGGCGTTCAATTGTTCCGTGCGGCGGGCGACTTTCTCCTCCAGTCGCCCCGTCAACTCCTCCGCCGTATTCAACGCGCCGGAGAGGCGCGCGGCCAGAATGAGCGACTGAGAAAAAATAAAGAACAGCAAACCGGCCGCGGAAAAATTACCCGTGCGAATTATCCCATTGGCGTGCAGGATATCGTTTGCCGCGGTCACGATCAGGACGCTGAAGCCGCACAGGAAAAGTATGGCCGAACGCTTCCCGCGGCGCGCTTCGCGGAATAAAATGTACAGTAGATACAAACTCAACAGCAGCATGCCGCCCTGCATCACGGGCAGGGTGTAGTAATAATAAAGAGCGGGTAGAGCCAGAACGACGACTACGCAGGGCCCGGTAATCAGCATGGTGGTCGTCAGTGCTCTTCGCGCGAAACTATCCGGAAAAATCGAGCGGGTGAAGGCGGCGAAAGCGGGTATGGCCAGGTAAAATGTCAGGTACTCGGCCTTCATGAAGATTTCCCAGGGAATCGCCTGGAGCGCGTAACGCGGATATCTGTCGTCCACGAGCAGCGTCCGCAGGGCGATGAGTAGACAAACTACGCAGAAATACAGAGGGGCGTGATCCTTTCTTCGCAGCAAAAAGAAGGCCAGGTAGACCAGCCCGATGATGCTCAATGTCCCCGAAAGAAAAAACGCCCGATTGAGCGCGGTTTCGCGCAGGTCGCGAATCGTATCGGGAGTGCCCAGCACGATGGACTTACGAATCCCTCCCGTACGATGATGAAAATTCGCCACGCGTACTTCCAGGTCCAACGTTCGCCCCTTGACCGGAAAGATTCCCATGGCGGCGTGCCAGCGCGGCTGAGCTGTTTCGCGTTTATCGGAGACGCGGCCCACCCGGATGAGCGGCCGTTCATGGACCCGCATTTCAAAAGCGGAACGAATTTCCACCGTACGAACGGCCAGCATGGAGGGAGCGTTCTCGTTCAAGAGAATTCGCAGGCGCATGGTCCCGAAACCCACGCCCGGCAACTTCCGCCCGTTCAGGCCATAGCCGCTCCAGGTGGAGGGGACTTTCAAATAGGCCGGGCTAGCCGCATCCGCGGTGGTCACCCCCAGGCGGCGCCAGTGAAACGCCCACTCGCCGTCCAGGGGGATTGCTCCCCTGCTACTGAAATCCCATTGTCGGAGGTCCAGCACGCCGCTGCTTGCCCGGGGCGGCTCCTCCCCGGCCGCGCAGGTCGCGCCGGCAGCCAGGATAATCAGGAGTACTAATGGAA
>CAZGYS010000942.1:0-1988 GCA_964530305.1 uncultured Leptospiraceae bacterium | reverse complement strand
TCCAGTTCCTCGGTAAACCAGTTCGCCATAGCGGCAAAGGTGGAAATTTCCCACGCCCGGGATAGAATTTTTTCCCGCTGAATACCCTGAAGAAGCGCCGTACTATTACTTACGGGCGGCTGCATCCATTAATATTGTTACAGACAGACTACCCCCCTCTCAAAATCCTGGACATATGGCTGATAAACCCTTTCAGATTCTCGGACTTCAGCAGGTCGCCATCGGTTCAACCGATCGAAAAAGACTGCACGGACTCTGGGTCGAGCTTTTCGGACTCCAGGTCTCCGAAAGCCACAGTAGTGAATCCGAGAACGTGCTGGAAGACAAGGTGATGCTGGGCTACGGACCCAGGGTCGTTGAACTCGACCTCATGCAGCCCATTGATCCCAATCGCTCCCCCAAAGTGCACACCCCCGCTCTGAATCACATCGGTCTGTGGGTCGACGACTTGAAGGCCGCCGTCGAATACCTCACTGAAAAGGGCGTACGTTTCGCGCCGGGCGGCATCCGTTCCGGTGCCTCCGGCCATGAGGTCGTCTTTATCCACCCCAAGGGCAATGAACAGTTTCCCCTGGGCGGCGAAGGGGTGCTCATCGAACTCGTCCAGGCTCCGGCTGAAATCATCGATGATCTGCTGAATCGCACCGCGGCCTCCGCCGAGGCCTAGAGCCTCGCCTTCCCTATCCGAATCCGGAGCGGCATAATTTCGCTTGCTCCTGAGACCGGTTATAGCATAAAAGTACAAATACAGACCATATTGTGGAGAGGCGTGATCACGGCCTTCGGACGAGTTGACAAATTCGATTCGTTTGATATATACGTCGCCAGGGGGCGATGGAAAGGCCGGGGCCGACCAGCCTGAACCGGAACACAGAGAACCGGACTGATTGAGGTGAACGGCCCGCACAAGGAGAAGACATGGAATATACCGTAACGGACGAAGGAAATCATAGATTCATCGCACTGAAGGGAGAGCTGGACCTCTATAAGACCGGGAAGCTCAAGCGAGAACTGGTCGAAGCCATCGGCGATGAGAGCACGTCCCTGGTCATCGATATGACGGATTTGAAGTACATGGATTCGTCCGGTATCGCCCTGATGGCATTCCTTCAGAAACACATGAAAAGCCGTAGCGGCAGCTTCGCCTTCCTCAAGGTGAACGACGAAATCATGAACGTTCTGAAGCTGGCCGCCCTGGACAATTTCTTCAAGATTTACACATCACGCGATCAAGTCGAGTGATCATCGCCCCATGGATGGAAACGGACCCGCGCGCCGGGTCGCTTCCATGGGCCTGACTTTTCTTCCCACCTCAACGACGTCTTAACGACGATCCCCGTTTCTTTTGTTAGTATATTATTCCATATAATTGGATTGGTTAAACGGTTCTTTTTATTTGGAACCGCGATTAGAAGCGAAAGCGCACGAAGAGTTCGTTGCGTAGTTCCGGGCGATTCGCGTCGGATGACGGTAGATGAACGCTCCGGGGTGCTCCCGTGCCCGCGGGATTGGCGAAAAACGAACGCGTCTCCAGACGAATGGGCCCGCCCGCTTCGCCTTTCTTGTTTAAGACCGCCGTCTTACTCCCTTCGGGACCGCCCGCCGACCAGACGCCGTCATAGAGGTGATAAACATAGAGAAGTAGAGCAACGCCGCCGATGGCCGCCTGGTTGTTTTGGTGGGCCTGAAATGATCCGGTGGAACTGGAAGTGTTATAGAGAAAATACAGCGGATCGCTCTGGACCGCCGCCGCCGCCGCTCGAGCCGCCGCCAGTTCCGCGGCGAAAGCTCCCGCCAGAACCGTAAAACCGCCCACGAAACTCCAACCCATGATGTTGTCGCCGCGTTCGAATTGGGGCCAACCGGGAATCAAGTGCCACACGCGAAAGCTGTAGGACCAGGGATCCTCGTCGGCCTTATAGGCGATGGCCTTACGCGCCTGGAGATCGGGAAAGGGTTGCAGAACCCGCGCGGAAATGCGGGGCTCC
>CAZGYS010000941.1:0-1988 GCA_964530305.1 uncultured Leptospiraceae bacterium | reverse complement strand
CCAATACGAAGGCCGTCACCAGCAGGGCGACGCTGATCAAGATTACAATCGTCAGGCGCGAAACCAGAATGTAGTGCCGTTCGCTTTCGTCGGGCTTGATAAAACGGCGATACAGATCGTTCACCAGATAGGAACCGCCCCAGTTCAATTGCGTGGAGATGGTGGACATGTAGGCGCCCATGAACGCCGCGAACATCAAGCCCCCCAGGGGCGCGGGCAATACGTCCCGCATGAGCATGACGTAGCCGTCTTCTTTTTTGCCGCCCACCAGTTCCGGGAACAATACCAGCGCCGCCAACCCGGCGATGATCCAGGGCCAGGAGCGAATACAGAAATGGGCCACCACGAACCAGAGCGTTGCCAGCGTGCCGTGGCGTTCGTCGCGCGCGGACATGATGCGTTGAGCGATGTACCCGCCGCCCCCGGGCTCCGCGCCGGGATACCAGGACGCCCACCAGAGCACGCCCGCGTAGGCGATGAAGTTGAGCGCCGGCATTTTGTAAACCTGGGCGGCTCCGGCACTCGCTTTCGCGGCGGGGGCGCTCGCGGCTTTCGCGGCCATGGCCGGGTCGGGCGGCAACCAGGTATCGAAGGAAGGCAGAAAGTTAAAGACGAAATCGGGGAGGACCGCCTGCAAGCCTCCCGCCCCGGCGATCTTGTCCATTTTCACCGCCAGCACCGCCAGCACAATCGCGCCGATCATGGCGATTATGAACTGAAAAGTGTCCGCCAGGGCCACGCCCCACAGACCGGAAAACGCCACATAGAGCGCGGTGATCACGGCACAGGCAATCAGCGCCGTCATGGGGTCGATGGAAGGCGGAAGGATAATCTTGAAGATGCGCAGCATGGCCAGGTTCACCCAGCCGATGATGATGCAATTCAACAGCAGTCCGAAGTAGACGGCCTTGAACCCGCGCAGGAATTTCATCACGGGCCCGCTGTAGCGCAGCTCAATCAACTCCAGGTCGGTGAGGACTCGGGCCCGTCGCCATAGGCCCGCGAAAAAGAAAACCGTCAGCATGCCGCCCGCCGCCGCGCACCACCACAGCCAGTTCGCCGCGATGCCGAATTGACCCACCTGACCGGCGACCCACAGGGGCGTATCCGCGGCGAAGGTCGTGGCGACCATGCCCGTGCCCGCCAGCCACCAGGGCGCGCTGCGCCCCGAAAGAAAGAACTCGGTCAAGCCCGAACCGGCGCGCCGACTCAGGGAAAGACCCAGGGCGAAGGTAATCAAAAAGTATACAGCGATGACGATGATATCGCCCGTGGTGAAGGTCATGGTTCACTTCCTGGCGATACCCGCGCGGGGGTCAACGTGATTTAGTAGCGACACGGGCGCGTAAAGCATGTATACTGGCCTCATGAGAACCGGAAAATCGAAACTTCGAGCCCTGACGCCCATGCTTTTTCTAGCGGCCGGACTGATTGTCGGATGCGGCGGAGGAGACCCCGGAAAAGACAAGGAAGTCCGCGCCATGCTGAAAGCAGGCGCCCGCGTCGTCGACGTGCGCACCCCCGGGGAATTTAAGAGTGGCCATTATCCGGGAGCAGTGAATATTCCCCTGCGCACGATTAAGGACCGCCTGGGCGATGTGGGTTCGCCGGAGAAACCGGTGGTACTGTACTGCGCCTCGGGCGGACGCAGCGCCGCGGCGACCCAATTGCTCAAGCTATCCGGCTACAAGCAAGTCGTGAATGCCGGAAGCCTGCGAGACATGCTACGCCTGAAGACTCAATCCCGGTGAAAGAAAACCCACCGGCCCTGAACAATGATTGGAACGATAAGCTCAATTTTGAAAGCGGTAGTCCGGTTTCCACGGCATCAGCTTGATGAACGCGCCGAACATCCAGCCGCGCTTCATCTCGGTACCGCAATAGAATGATTCGCTGCCGGGAACGGCTACATAATACCAGTAGGCGGTGTATTTTCCAATGCGTTTCTTTTTCTCCGTTCTTGCGAGCACCTGAACTTTCTTACCCTT
>CAZGYS010000940.1:0-1990 GCA_964530305.1 uncultured Leptospiraceae bacterium | reverse complement strand
CTATGGAGCCGACGGAACCGACGAGGCCGGGTGAGGCGGGATTGGAAATATCCGCGATTTGCAAGCTGCTGGTATCCGCGATGTAAGCATGGTTGCCCGAGACGAATACCTGCACCGCGTTCCCCGGAGTGCCGACGCTTCCCGCCGCGCTGGGTGAGGCGGGATTCGAAATATCGATGATTTCCAACCCCGCGCTTGCCGCTACGTAGGCGTAGTTACCGACGACATCGACGCCCTGCGCGGAGCCGGTAGTGACGTAATTGGCGATGTGTACGGGTGCGACGATGTAGTCCCAGGTCGTGACGGACGACACGGTGGCGCCGTTCGCGCAGGCGACGCACTTCAATGTTACTTTCGTGCCCGCCGCCAGGGCGATGGCCGCGGTGTACTGCGTACTTGCGCAAGTCGGATCGGAACCGTCCGTGGTGTAGTGAATGGTCGTGTCCGCGATATCCGAGGTCAGGGTGATGGATTGGGACGTGAAATAAGGCACGCTCGGGTCCGGGCTGGTGGACAAGGTGGCCGTACCGGTGGAGACCGGAGTCCCATCGTCATTGCCGGCCTGAATGATTGCCGTTCCGGCGAAGGCGTTAAGCAGTGCCGCTCCCGCCGCCGTATTCTCCGGCACGAGGTACGCGCACCCGGTCAGTGTAAGCGAGAGCGAAATGAGTATGTTTAATTGGGACTTCATCGCGCGGAATGTTTCGTTGATGTTAGCGAAACTCCGCGTCGCCGCAACTAAAATTTGTTTATCGCTTCGTGACGATTTCAGCCGCGATACCCGCGTCCAGGGACGCGAAGTGCGAATTTGGGACATAGGTGAAGTTCCGAAACATACTCCGTCATCTTGTCCCACACGCGAAAGAGCGCCGCCTTCGAGTCGACGGCGCGATACTCGTCCGGGATGTCGCGAAAGCAAGCCATGTGATTGCCGAATAGTCCCTGCCCGTAGGGCGAGTAGTCCGATAGATCACAATTGATGCAGGTCTTGATGAACGTGTTTTCCGGAAGTTGCTTCTGGATGCTCAACAGTCCGTATTCGAAGAACCCGGCGATATCAGGTTCGCTTTCGATGGGTGCGGCTTCGTCGTCGGTGACCAGTTCAAACTCCAGCTTCTCATATTCCGCGCCGCCATTGGGTGCTTGCGGTCCGAGTTCCAGGCGCATGCGTAAAATCGCCATGCTTATACCTGCGCGCGGTCCCGCGACGCGCGGGGTTGCCAGGGGGACGGGGATTTCGCACGTCAGGGTGAAATCGCGTAGCTCTTGTCGGCCGGGTTCCAACTGAAAGCGTTCGAATAGCTCGGGGTCCGTATTTTCCACGGGCTCCCAGTCGTCGAAACAGAGCCCCTCGAACTCCACGCCTCGCAAACGCATGCGAAGCTCTTCGCCGTCATGGATGATGACGGTTTCCTCCGAGCCGTCGGGGTCCGTGTAGACGGCCGGATAGCGCGCGGGATAACGGGGATATTCGATTTCGAATTCCGCGTCACCCGCGGCGTTTCCGTCGCTCATGGTCGGTCGGGAGTTTAGTTCGCGGCCAGAGCGGGCGTCGCGCGGTCCGCGCTTTCGTCCGCTTCTTCGTAGGCTTCCATGGGCGGACAGGCGCAAATCAAATTGCGATCGCCGTGAACATTGTCCACGCGACCCACCGGCGGCCAGAACTTGTTTTCGCGCAGGCTGGGTACCGGGTACACGGCCTTTTCGCGCGAATAGCCGTGGGGCCAGTTGTCCGCCGTCGCCTGCTCCGAGGTATGGGGCGCGTTCTTGAGAACATTGTCCTTCGCGTCCACGCTGCCGTCCAGGCGCTCCTGGATTTCAGCGCGAATGGCCAGCATGGCGTCGCAAAAGCGATCCAGCTCCACGCGGGGTTCGCTTTCGGTGGGTTCCACCATGAGCGTCCCGGCGATGGGAAAGGACATGGTGGGCGCGTGATAGCCGTAGTCGATGAGTCGCTTGGCCACGTCCTCTACCTCCAGGCCGTCCTTCT
>CAZGYS010000939.1:0-2000 GCA_964530305.1 uncultured Leptospiraceae bacterium | reverse complement strand
CCCAAAGAACAATAATCGTGCTATACTTATTCTGATACTCTTCAAATTCTTTACCGTGAACAGCTTGCAAATATGATTCTTCTTCCTTGAGCATCCAGTGCATGATGGAAAAACCGATAATGGCAAGAAAATTAAAAATGCCGTTCTGAAGCAACACGGAATAGGCCACAAACATCAATAGATAAAAAAGAAAGTAGGGATTTCGGGAATATCCATATATACCGGCCGTTATCAGAACTGTTTGCTCTTCCTCAATAACTCCCACACTCCAGGAATCCCCCGGTTTTACCAGAGCGGTATCTGAAATGACAAGATTGCCTGGTAAAAATGGCGTCGCGACGAAAAGGGGGCCGAGCGGTTGCACCCAGTGAATCCGGCCAATGAGAGTATCTGAAAGGGAAAAAGTAAACGTGGCCTGGCCAATGGCCGGCTGGGAGGCATGGACGCGGGTCTGCTCCGTTGCATTGCGCGCAACAAGACATACATCGGCATCCGGGAGATCCACGGCCCGGACCCTTCCCGCCGCGAGGACGTGCCCGCCCGGGAGCCCATCATGGAACGCGAACTCTTCTAGAACGTCGGTAGCCTGCTGGAGGCGAATCGTGCGAAATTCAATCCGAAGAAAACGGCGTACTCATATATCTTCTCCGGTCTAATACACTGCGATGCCTGCGGGCAAACACTCCAGGGCAAGAACGCCTATTACGGCTCCGATTTGTAGCGTAATTATTATAGGAGCTTCTATCAAATACGAGTGGCTGTTATGTGCCGCAAATGCGATAAGTAATAATAACTAATGGTCGTTAATTTGAATAAATCGCGAATTCTGATGGACAAAAAGAAAATTGTTTTGCAAGTTTCGCGCATGAACTCCATCGATAAGACCATCCTCCAAGCCGTAGTCACCGAAGCCGAATTCGCAAGAGCAAACAATTGCGAACCCTGCTTCCTGTTTAATCGCGTTTCATCTACTTCCCTCGAACAAGAAACCAGCCTGGAGCAACAAGAGCACGACAGCTACGCGTACGCGAAACGTCAAGGTCTCCATGTGGCTTATAACTTCCGTGTCCAGGAAACTGCCTCGAAAGAAGAAATGCGGCATGTCTTTAATCAAATGATCGCGCTCCTGAAAAGCGAATTGTTGGATGTGAATCACGCGGTATTTAAATCCGCCGACCGTTCATCTCGAAACCGGTTCGACAAAGACCAGCTTGATAAGCTGCGAAAGAAACATGGGGTTACAATACACTATTACTCAAGCGGGAAGATACTCCACGGAAATTCCCACTATACGGATGAGTTACAAGATGATATGGAAAACCTCTTCGCCACTCACTTCGCCCGGGAGCTCAGTCACAAGATTCGCGCGGCCTATGAATACAAGGCATTCGAGAAGAAGCAAGCACCGTGTTCGGTTGCCCCCTATGGTTATTCTTGGGACCGGAACGAAAAGCGGCATTACATTAACAAAGAAGCCGAAAAGAAACTGCGTCCATTGTTCGAGGCATACGATAATGGCGATTTTAGTTTATCCGCTTTTGTGACATACTGCAAGGTCAATCAGTTTCGAACCCGTTCAGGCAAACATTGGACCAAAGGCGGGCTGGAGAAGCTTTTGAAGAATCCTTTCTACTGCGGCTGGTTCCGATTCAAGGGCGGCGTATACGAGGGGAGCCACGAAGCGTACTTTTCCAAGGAGGTATTCGACCGGCGGCTCGCGCGTTTGTCTTCGAATCGTTGCGGCGAGATGGGCGGGCGGCGGGCGCATCTGCTGTCCAAATTCGCGCGTTGTTCGGAATGCGGGCGGCTGTATACGGCCGAGGAACAGACCGGAGCCCATAACTCCGGCCGCTACGTATACTACAAGCATCGCTGCGGCGGGCGGCGGCGGGAGCTGCGCTTTCGCGAAGATGATATTCTGAAATCCGCGGCGGCGGCGGTGGTGGAATTCCGGATGAAGCCGGAGTTCGCCGGGCGATTATCCGAACTGTTTCGGGAAC
>CAZGYS010000938.1:0-2000 GCA_964530305.1 uncultured Leptospiraceae bacterium | reverse complement strand
CCCTTGCCGTGGTTGTTTTCGCGGGCCATGAGGTGCAGAAAATTACGACGCTTCTTATAGCGAATGAACGCGCGGGGAACATTATAGGAATAGATCATAAAGAGCCCGCCCTGCTGACCGGGCCCGCGGCGCTCCTCCACGGACAGAACCTCGGGGTTGCCCTTGATCTTTTCGACGACGGCCTTGTACAGTTCCGCGGGATCCTTGAAGATTTCGCTGACCGCTTCGGGAGCCTGGAACTCGTCCATGTTGAACAGCATGGGTTCGAAGCGCATGTTCAGTTGCTCCACGGCCTGCTCCATGAGCTTTTCCACCAGAAATTCGCGGCGAATATTCTTCAGGTAATTGGACTTCTTCAGCATCACCTCATAGGCCTGCATGAAGTCCGAACCGTTGCTCCATTCACCCGCCGTGAGGGAAGGGTGCTTTTTCATTTCCGCCAGCAGGCGAATGCCCTGAGAGGGATGCTTCTGATTGATCCAGCCGCCTTCTTCGTCGGGCAGAATGTTCAGCAGAACCTTGCGTGCCAGTTGCGTGAACAGAATTTGAATCCATTCCAGTTCGCAGTAGACGTACTTGATGCCGTTGTCCTGGAGTTCGATGAGATTGCCCGAGGGAGGAGTAAGCAAATGGAAGTCCCGCGTCAGGGACATGAGAATGGGCTGGCCCACCCGTTCATGCAACGCGCGCGAAGCCTCGGCCGGCACTTCCGAGAGCAGGCCCAGTTCCGCTTCCAGTTCCTCGTGGGGCGCGCGCAAAAGCGAAAGCACGCCCATGAGCAGACTCTCATCCATTTCGGGCAGTTGTTTTTCCAGCAGGTGTTCGAAGGAGAGACTCTTGAGATTGGCCATGAGCTCATTGAGATCCTGGCGAATCTCCGTGCTCAGATTGCGGCCGGCGTCGTCGGTCTTGACGAAGGAGTCGCTCACCCAGCGTCCCAGTTCGCCTTCTTGTTCCAGCTTAAGCAGATTCTCGTCGCGCTTATGGATGTAACGCAGGAGAGCTACGACGCTGCCTCGCACGCAACCCTTCTTAACTTTAGCGACTTGATCGCCCTTCAGGGACGCCGGCCTTACGACCACGTCCCGCAAACTCAACGCGCCGGTTTCCTCCAGGTCGATGTACTGGTAAAGAACGAGGGCGCGCTTTTCCTGCAGGGCCTTGAGTTCGGGCCGGGTCAGATACTTCATCTGTTCCGTCCGAATAAGCGCCAGGTGGGATTGCGAAAATAGAAAGAAGTGCTCCACGCCCTTTTCGATGGTGGAGATGTCCTTGATGACCAGCGGGTTCATGGCCGCCATCAGGCTGCGCAATTCCGCGTCGTCGACCAGATCCTTTTCCTCTCCCGACAGGGCCGCGGCGGCGGCCACGTCCGGGTCGGCCTCATTGGGCAGGCGCGGTCCCGGCCCGCCTTGTTCGGCGAGCAAATCGGGCTCTTCGGTTTTTTCGGTGCCGGGGTGTTCGGGATTTTCGGTCGAGCTGCTCATGTGCCGCGCGGTACTATAAGAAAGTCTAAAATTAAACTACCGCCACTCTGAATATCGGCCGGATTGAATCAAGGCAAGCGGATAAAAACGATGCGGAATCGTCGGGCCTCCCGGGGCCCACTCTAGGCGATTCTCTCCTCCGTGGGTTGCTCCAGCGCTTCCAGGGCCGGAGTGCGATGCACCTGGTCTCCCTGGACAAGGACCTCCCTGGTCGTGATCCCGTCGTCGATCTCCAGTTCGATATGGTGATGAAAAAGCCGACCCTTGTTCTTGAAAATGCGCGGAACCCTGGCCGCGTTGACGAAGGCCAGGCCCCCGTCCTCCAGATACCAGGTGCGACGCTTACGGTTGCGCAGGGCGTGGTGCATGTGGCCGGCAACTACTCCCAGGACGGGATGATTTTTCCCGGCCGCGTGTTCCAGGGCTTCGCGCAGATCGATGTCTCCGAAGTCTCCGGATTATTTTTTGAAATCGCAACCCCAGATGGGATGCTTCTTTTATCCCAGGCCCGTG
>CAZGYS010000937.1:0-2003 GCA_964530305.1 uncultured Leptospiraceae bacterium | reverse complement strand
TTTGCTGGCATCCAGTTCCATGCCCTATCTGCCGGACCCTTTCGCCTTCGCCGCGGAGTTTCAAAAGCACGACATCCCCTGTCTCATCATCGACCGGACTTATTTCATCGAGGGTTTGAACCATCGCCTGACCATCCAGAAGGTACCACCCTGGATTTATGAAGCCAGCTACCCGGCCTGGTTTTTCAATCGAGAAAAATTCCTGGCGCTGTTTACCGACCGCTATCGAGTCGTTTCGGAGTTCGATTCTTATTTGACGGCCGCGGAAATGGTGGACGGCATCCCCGCTCACGAGCGAGGCGTTGTCTTTAAGTTACGCTGAAGGCGCGCTCTCGCTTCCTGCTTTAATTATGTACGCCAAGAAATACTGCTGCACGCTTTTCGACTCCAATTACATGCCCCTGGGCCTGGCGCTTTACGAGTCCATGCGCCGTCACTTTCCGGATTTCCATCTGTGGATACTGGCGCTGGACGACGAATGTTATGATAAACTTTCGTCCAGCAATCTGGAGAACGTCACCGTCATGCGCCTCTCCGAAGTGGAGGAAGCGGATGTTCTGGAGGCGAAGGGGAATCGCACCTGGCAGGAGTACTGCTGGACGCTGGGTTCGGTGTTGACCTGGTACGTGCTGCGCGAAAATCCCGAGCTGGATCATATTTCATATCTGGATTCGGACATTTGTTTCTTTTCAAGTCCCGAGCCCATTTACGAGGAAATCGGCGATAAGTCGATCATGATTGTTCCGCATCGCTTTCCCCCGCGCCTGGAACACCTGGCCGAGAACGGTATCTATAACGTGGAGATGGTTTTCTTTCGCCGCGATGAACAGGGGCAAGCCTGTCTGGAAGAGTGGCGGGATAACTGCGTTGAGTGGTGCTACTATAAGATCGAAAAAGATCGCCTGGGCGATCAAAAATATCTGGATAAGTGGCCCGGCAAGTACAGCAATACGCACATCCTGCGGCACCTGGGCGCGGGCGTAGCGCTCTGGAATATCGAGCAATACGATGTTCGTCCGGAGAACGGGAATCTAATTCTCGACGGCCAACCGTTGATCTTTTATCACTATCATAAGTTCAAGTATTTCGACGGCGGGTTCTATATCTCGGGCCTGAAGGACTACGGTTTTTCCGATAAGTTCCTGCCGTTCTATCGCCCCTATGTAAAGAGCTTGAATAAGTTGACCAGTAAATACTCGGTCGGCGCGCGCAAGCTCGATACCAGGGAATTCGCCAAACACGTCCGCTATGAATTGCGCAGCGAAACCACGCTGGGCCGAATGAAAATCAAAATCATGGACTTCGCATTGCGAGTCCGCGACGCGCTTCGTCGTTAAGCGCGAAACATGGAAGAAAATATGAGTCAAGTTTGTCCGGTTTGCTCCTCAAGTGATGTAAAGCATCACCGTAATCTGCATGACGATCGCTTCGCCTATCCCGGCGAATTCGAACTGGTTTGTTGCGGAAATTGCGGTCACAAGTTTCTGGCGGGTGAATTCACGCCCGAGATGCTGATTCGCATGTACTCGGATTACTATCCGCGCAGCAACATGAAGCTGGAAGATTTCACGCCTCTACCCGAAATCAAGGGCTTTCGCGATTGGTTGCGCGGCGAATTTCGCGCATATTCGGCCGTGCCGCGCAATGTACGCGTACTGGATATCGGTTGCGGTTTCGGCGAATCCCTGGCGTATCATCAGGCGCGGGGCTGCGAGGTTTACGGAGTCGAGGCGGACACGAATATCAAGCGCGTGGCGGAGAAATTCGGCTTTAACGTGCACGTGGGAGTTTTCGAACCCGACTTGTATGAAGAGAATTTCTTCGATTACATTACCATGGATCAGGTCATCGAACACGTCATCGATCCCATTGAAACCTTGAGCGGAATCGCCCGGGTCTTGAAGCCCGGCGGACGACTGGTCATGACCACGCCGAATTCCAACGGCTGGGGCGTGCGTGCCTTCGGCGATAAGTGGATTCACTGGCACTGTCCCTATCATCTG
>CAZGYS010000936.1:0-2005 GCA_964530305.1 uncultured Leptospiraceae bacterium | reverse complement strand
AGCCTCAGGCGATGGGCAATGTAGCCCATGACCATCCCGATGATGATCAGAAGAACCAGGTCGGCCGCGATACCCATTGAGACAGTCATGGGCGCGCGGGGCGGTGCGCGCAATGAAAAATGTCCCGGCGTTTATGAAGCCCGCGATGATTTCGACGGCGGCGCCGAGTTCGGCGGCATGCTCTTTGGAGATTCCGGCGGTTTCGACGTGGGCGCGGCTTGTTTTCCCGTTTACGAAGCGCAAGTGTCCGGCCTGGAAGACGAAGAGGACGATGCCTGGGACGCGTTGATTAACCTTTATACTTTGCGTATGTTTCATCGCCTGCACATTGCCCTGGGCCACGCCGTTCGTTCGCCTGAGTTCCGGGCGCTGAATATGAAGACGCCGTTCTATTTCTTCGCGAACAATCACGATTGGAGTCCCTTTCTCGTTTTCGTCCATGACGGTGAATCGTCCGAGGAAGCGGAGTTCGATTTGCATTCCGTGACCCCGGTTTCAAACGAGGTGGAGTCCATGGCCGATTGGCTGGAGGAACTGCGCGCGTCCATTCGGCGCGGGGAAAGTTTGGAGGCCTTATTGCGGTCGGTTGCGGCGAAATCGCCCGGGGAGCTGGAGCAGGCCTTGCTCCAATTGCCGGAACTCGACGATGGGCAAGGCGGTCGAATTACCCTGTCTCTCGAAGAGCTGAAAAATTTCGGCGGTCAGTCCCTTTCGCGCACGGAATATTATGAGGCGATTTCCTTTGATGCCTTCGCGCGACTCTTCGACGCGATTCTAGCGTCCCAGGACGCGGGCCTGTACGATTTACACGCGTCCATGGTGTATCTGTTCTTGCGCGATTCGAACCGGGCCGAGGAATACCTGCGGGCGGCCATAGAGGCCGACCCCGGACGTGAGCAGGTTTTGAAGGACGCTGCGCGCAATACCGTGCGTTGGGCGGGAGATCGTCCCGAGCATCGCTGGCCGAATCCGAATCTGGCCTTGAGTGAATCGCCCGCGGCCCTTGCGGCCATGAAGGCCTTCGGCGAAAGCTCTTAGCCCATCTGTTTATAAAGGTCGGCCATCTCCACCGCGGCGGCGGCGGCTTCGTAGCCCTTGTTGCCGGCCGCCGCGCTGCCCGCTGTCGTGCCCGCGCGCTAGATGGCCTGTTCGATGGTCTCGGTGGTGACGACGCCGAACACGGCGGGCACGCCGGTTTCGTAGGACGCTTGCGCCACCAGGCGCGCGGCGGTACCGGCCACGTATTCGAAGTGGGCCGTGGCGCCGCGAATGACCGCCCCCAGGCAGGTGACGGCATGGTAACGACCGGAGGCGGCGGCTTTCTTTGCCGCGGGACCCATCTCGTAGGCGCCCGGTATGCGAATCACGGTGATGTCGTCTTCGGCCACGCCGTGTCGCTTCAACGCGCCCAGCGCCCCTTCGAGCAGTCTCTCCGTGATGAAGTCGTTCCAGCGCGTGGTGATTACCGCGTGCTTCTGACCGCTGCCGTTCGCGCCGCCTTCCAGTTCGTTCATAGAATTACCAATCCTGATTGTAGCTTTTCGCGCTTGCCGCCGCGATTAGTTCGTCGCCGTGCGCTTCTTATATTCCTGATAAGCGGTCTCGCCTTCTTTTTCGAAAACGAGAGCGTCCAGCGTTTGCAGGAACCACTGCTTGTAGGGCGTGCCCTCGGAGGCGATGTAGTCCTGTACCATGACCAGCGGAACCGACTTCATGTTCATGGACTCGGCGTCGTTGATGTCCCGGTTCAAGGCGATGGACGTAGAGCGGGAGTTCATGCAGGCCTTGAGTTTACCGAAGTTGCCGCCCAGCTTTTCGGTGAGGCGCTTGACCGCGTCGTCGGTTATGTCCGTGCGCGAAGTCTGATAAGCGAAGAGCACTTTGCACATGCCGCGGACGATGTTCTGCTCCTTTGAACCAAAAGCGGCCTGGGCCGCGCGGCAGGACTGACCGTCTCCCTGCTTGAGCAGGCGATTGCATTTTGCGTCCAGGGGAAAGTAGCGAT
>CAZGYS010000935.1:0-2008 GCA_964530305.1 uncultured Leptospiraceae bacterium | reverse complement strand
GATCCCTCCGCGGCCCGGGATCGTTCCTTGCTGGACTTAAACCTGGCCAACAACTATTTCAACCTGCTCAACTTCAAGCGCGCCGTGCGTCACTACGCCGACGTGAATACGTATCTGGAACGCACGGGCAGTCCCATATTCGAAAACCATACCCAGGAAGCCCTGTTCTATTACAATCACGGGCGCGCGCTTTTCTATCAAGGCGATTCGGCCGCCGCCGCGGAGAAGTTTCTACGCGCCTATAATATCTACGACGAATTCGAACGCAAGCCCCTGCACAAGGAATTCACGGCCATGTCCTATCGGCGTCTGGCGGGCGCGGGCGTGGCGGATCCTAAATCCCTGCGACTCTTCATCGTCAAACAAAAGCAGCTATTGGCCCGGGACAAGGTCGTGCGGTCCAAGATGGCGCTCATCGCCGCCATGCTGGGCATGGTCTACTGGGAGGCGGGGCGTTACGACGAAAGTATTCTTTTTTACCGCGATGCCGAACGGCGCTTGTATCGCGGAGGCAAGGCCGACAAGTCCAGCGTCGTGGCGCCGGGGAATCTGCGAAACTTCATTGCCCTGGCCTATCAGTCCAAGCGGGACTTCGTCAACTCCGAGCGCAGCGCCAAGCGTGCTCAGGAATTCGTCGAGAAAGTCGGCCTGGAAAAAAACGACACGCGTTTTCAACCGCAATCCCTGACCAGTCGCATCCTGGGTTGTATCCTGAATTACGGTGAGGATTTCTCGGTCATCGGCGACGGTCGCAATCCCTTCGGGTTTTCAACCCTGCGTCAGTATGAACTTTCGCTGGGCATTCGCCTGGAGAATAAGGTTCTGCGCGGAGATCTGGACGGCGTAACGGAGTTGCTCAAGGCGCGCCGCAAGGTGTTTCGCAAGGAAGACGGGAACGTGGCCCTGGGCAAGGAAGGTCAGGTCACGACCTACAATAACGAAGCCTATTTCAATTTTCGTTCGGGGCGTTATACGCGTTCGCTGATTGGTTTTCGCCAGGCGGCGAAACAGGCCCTGGCGACCGGCAACCTGCGCGGCTTTCGCCTGAATCTTTCGAATCGTTTCCACGCCATGTTCGCCTATTTCGAATCGGGCAAGGCTCGACCTCGCCGCGCGGAGGCCTTAATCCAAAAGGGACTGCGGGACATTCAAGATCAGGAAATCAACTACGCCGCTCAGGTTCGCGCCCAGTATATCGAACAGCGCACGAAGGAAAACGCGGATTTCACGTTCGGCAAGGCCGACGAGATCAACGTCCGAGAAAAAATACGGCGGGACCTGTTCGACCTGGTGGTCATTCAGGGGCTGATTCATTTCTACCACGGACGCATCCTGGACCAGCAAGCCGAGGACCGCGAAGGCATCGAGAAGGCTCGGGGTCGTTACCTGGCCGCCTTGAAAAAGCTGGATACGGCGCTTAAATCGGCCGGACCCAATCGGCGTATCGCGGCCCTGCGAATTCGTCTGAATCGAACCCGGGTCTTGATCGCGCTGGGACGCCTGTTTGAGGCGCGTCGAGAGCTGGCGCTTTTGAAGGAAAGGACTTTCGAGTTCAACATGCTGCGGGAGCAGTGGGAATCCCTCTGGGCCGGCGCGGCGCTCTACAAGGAAATCTTTTCTTTCCGTCGAACGAAGTCCTCGCGAGCGCTGGCCGCTCGGGATGTAAATGAAGCCGTGCGCTTGTTGCGAAACAATCCGCAAATTCGTTTCGGCTCGGACGACAGGCTGCGGGAGTTTTACGAATTCGCGGCGGCCTTCTTTATTCGCTTGGAGGACCCGGACCGCGCCCTCGGGGTTCTGGAGCAGAAGTGGGAGCACTACCTCCAGCGTGAATACCTGCGTTATCCATTGGTCTTCGCGGACCTGGATTTCAACGCGAAGTACAATCGCCTGCGTTTTCTCACCGAGGAGGCGCGCTTACTGGAAAGGCGGGAGTCCAGTCTGCGCATTAAGCGCGCGGACGTGGAAAAGCTTCGCGCGCGCAAGACGGCTCTGAAGCGTCGCATTG
>CAZGYS010000934.1:0-2011 GCA_964530305.1 uncultured Leptospiraceae bacterium | reverse complement strand
TGGACAGCGCCGCCACGGCGGTCTGGATGGCGGTGACGGTGGCCTTGCCCCGGCTGCTGGGCCGGCGCACCGCAGGGTCCCCGGAGAAGACTTCGACGCCGGCCGTGGCCGCGGAGCAGGGTTGCAATCATACCGCGTCCATGCATTCCTTTAATTTAGAAAAACTTTCGAAGATGGCGCGCGCCTACCAGGGTTCCATCTTCGTCAAGAACGCGCCTCACTACGCGGGCCTGGGCGAAGAGGGTCCTGGTTATACTTCTTTTACCATCGCCAGTCCCACGGGAGACGGCCTGACTACATGCTTGACGTTTTCCAGGGAGCGCAGGTGCGCTCTCGTCGATTATTTCCGAATTGTCTGAGAACAATGAACACAGCATTTGAAAATACAAGTCCGCAATCGACGGCGCCTGCGTGCCGCGTAAATCGACTCAAACTCTCAATCCGACGAAGCGGTTGGGGGGTCCGGGGGGATTCGCAACCCCCCGGCGCGGGAGGGTTCCAGGGAGGGAGTCGCACTCCCGCCCTGGCTTGATATGAAATTCGCGCGAGTAACAGGAACGGTGGTGTGCACCACGAAACTGGATGGACTGGAAGGCGAACGCCTGCTGGTCATTCAGCCGTTGGATGAGGACTTCAAGCCCAGCGGTCAGGAGCTCGTGGCCACGGATGTTACCAGCGCGGGGCCGGGTGAACTCGTGTTTTTTGAGACGGGACGCGAAGCGGCCACGGCCCTTGAGACTACCTGGAATGTAAGCGATGCTACGATCATGGCCATCGTCGACGACGTGCATCGCCCGGACGCGCCGAAGCCCGCCGGAGGCTTTCCGGACGACATCATGGTGGTGGAGACGGACCGAGTATGAAGGCGGCACGCATATGAAGCTCGGTATCGTAACCGGTTCGGTCACGGCGACCATCAAGCATCCCGTCTACGAAGGGCATCGCCTCTTGCTTATGCATCCGGCTGATCCCGGGGGAAAGATCATCGGCGAAGGCATCATTTGTCTGGATATGGCCCAGGCCGGCCCGGGGGACCGCGTGCTGTACATCGACGAGGGCAACTCGGCGCGCATGATTCTAGGCGATTCCGCGGCCCCCGTGCGGACGGTAATCGTGGGCATCGTGGACGCGGTGGATGCGCCTTGAGCGCGAAACGGGCGCCGATGAAAACGTACACAAGAAGTAATTACGAACATTCATGAGTACAATGAACGAAGAACAGATTCGCCGCATCGTGGAGAGCGTCGTGGATCGCCTGCTGGCGCAAGGCGATTCGTCCGAGTCCCGCGCGGCCGCCGGTGGGAGCGGAAAGAGCGTGGCGCTGGGCGCGGATCACGGCGGCTTCGAACTCAAGGAACACTTGAAGGGTTTCTTGAGCGGCCTGGGCTATCGCGTGCTGGATCGCGGAACTCACTCGAAAGACTCGGTGGACTATCCGGACTTCGCCGTGGCCGTGGCGCGGGCCGTGTCCGCGGGAGAGGCCGACGCGGGCATCATGCTGGACGGCGCGGGGATCGGTTCCTCCATGGCCGCCAACAAGGTCAAGGGCGTGCGCGCGGCCCTGTGTTATAATGAAAAAACCATCATCAACAGTCGTTCGCACAACAACGCGAACATGCTGACCCTGGGCGCTCCCTTTCATTCGCCCGCCGAGGCGGAGAAACTGACGCGACTCTGGTTGGAAACGGAATTCGAAGGCGGTCGCCACGCGAAGCGAGTCGATAAGATCGACGCGCTGGACTGCGGCTGTAATGGGTAGATACGTGAATCGAGATGAACTAGTAGCCAATATCACCAAACAGGTAATGCAAAAACTCGGCGGCCCCGGCGCGAATCCGGCGTCGGCGGGCGCGGATTGCGATACCGGTTGCCCTCCCGGCTGGGACGGAGTGGGTACCGTGGGAGATATGTTGCAGGCCGGCGCGGATCGACTGGGTTCCGTGCCGCCGCTGGGCTCCTGTCCGGATAAGGGTCTGGCGCGCCTCATCGATCACACCTTGCTTAAGCCCGA
>CAZGYS010000933.1:0-2031 GCA_964530305.1 uncultured Leptospiraceae bacterium | reverse complement strand
CCGGAGGCAACTTTCGCTTCGAAAACCTTGCCGGAGGCGATTTCAGCCTGGTGATTCCCGGCTACCTGGTTTTCGCTCGAAGGGTACCGCCTTCTCGGGTTCGTGGCCGCGTGCGGGAAGCCGAGGAAGGCACGACCCTGGAACTGCTCCTGCGCGAAGCGGCAATGTCTCAGTCCTTGAAGGAAGCAGGCGAATTCGAATTCGAGAATCTGGCGCCCGGCGAATACGTGCTTCGTTCCTCCGCGGGGAAATTGGCCGTGGAGACGCGGGAATGAGCGGGAGTGAACAATTCCGTCTGGAATCGCCGCTGCAATTCGAATTGGAGCGGACATTGCGCGTTGAAATCAGGACGCGTCCGCAGACCAGGCGCGGAACGGAACTACTGATCCGGTTTACGAAACATCCGGAGCATCCGGTTTATTTGATCGGTGAAGAGCGAACGTATCAGGTGACGCCGGATTCAAACGGCATATATTTTCGTGATGATTTACCTCCGGGTAACTACAGTCTTCGCGTCCAGGCGAAGGACCAGCCGGAACCGAAGCCCGAACCCGCCCCGAACCCGGATCCCGAGCCGGTGCCGATGGAGCCGGCCGTCGTAGGTAAGGTATATTTCGGGACGTCGGTTCATAAGTTAAACCGAGAGGCGCGGGAAGCCGTCGGTTCCGCCGTTTCGCGTATTCTTACGGACGGCCTGGAAGAGATTGAGAAAATTCAGTGCAATGGTTTCGCCGATAAGCGCGGGGATGCGGCTAAAAACCGTAAACTCTCCGAACGGCGGGCCATGTCCGTTAAGTTATACCTCGAAAAACGCCTGGCGGATCTGACCGGACGACAAATTTCCATGGTCGCGGCCGCGGGAAAAGGCGAAATTCAAAAGGGGAGTCTGAAGGAAAATCGCCGGGTCGAGATCATCGCCACATACAAACCTCCCAAACCGGCTCCTCCTCCGCCACCCCCGCCCGCTGTCCTGACCAGGGGCGGTTCCGGGACCGCGCGCGAATACATCATAATAATCGCCTCTCCGGGTATCGGAGGCTATCACCAGGGCTTTCAGTTTCAACATGCGGCCCTGTGGCGCAAGGCCGCGCTTCTGAAAATGGTCGGCTTCCAAACCGGCCGTGACGTGGTGACGATTTTGCAGATGGAGCATTCTTATTACAAGCAACCGGTCGGCATTACCTTTCGCGATAAGCAATACATCTTCAAGTACATTCGCGGAGCGGCTGCAAGGGGAACGCGAATCGCGGGAGTGGATTATTTCGGGCATGGTTGGTCGGGAGGCATGTCGTTGCGGATGGACGCGGAACATCCCAATGACGCGGACCGGCGCGAAGCTACGCACATCTATGCGCGCGATATCTGGAGCTGGGACTGGTTTAGTCGCGCCGCTTTTACGGGAGATGCCTACTGGCATACCTGGGGATGCAGCGTCTCGGTGGTCGCCGTATCATTAAAAAAGCATACCGGGGGATGCGGCGTCTCGGGTGGCCGCCGCGACAACGCGCCGCCCCTGGATACGCTCATCGGCGGCGCGCTCGCATACAACTGGGGGCTTCGAGCTATCGGAGCGCCTCCGGGAACGGGAACCGTATTCGTTCGCGGCGGTAAGGATGGTATGCGTGTTCAAAATATTTTCGATAAGGATGTAAAATACTGGAAAGAGAAAGGCTATGCCGTGGACGATCGCGGCTACATGTATTACAGAAAGCTTCCTTGAAAATTGCTTTCCAGGCGTTCAGGCGGCGAGAACCCTGTCCGAGATGTACAAATCGCCGCTGGTTTTTCGCATTGTATTATTTCTGGTGCTTGTCGTGCTTGCGGCACTAGCTCCATTCGGTTTTCCGGAGCAAGCGAGGGCGCAGTCTTCGAATACCTGGACGGAGACCTTCGTCGCGCCCATTCGCTACGACTACGGACCCGGCGAATACAAAAAAGATTACACGCCCCGCCTGCTGGGCCGTCTTGAGTTAGTGAGCAAGGGCCGCCAATCGGCGCTGGCTTTGCGTTCGGGGCAGAGCTGGCGCGTCG
>CAZGYS010000932.1:0-2032 GCA_964530305.1 uncultured Leptospiraceae bacterium | reverse complement strand
ATGGGCGTCGACATCATCGAGGCCGGCTTTCCCTGCACGTCGCCCGGAGACTTGAAAGCCGTTCAGACCATCTGCGCCGAAATTCGCGGGGCCACCATTTGCGCTCTGGCCCGCGCCGTGAAATCGGACATCGACATTGCCTGGCAGGCCGTGGAGAAAGCGGCCGACCCGCGCATTCACGTCTTCATCAACAGCAGCGACATCCAAATGGCCCACCAGCTCCACAAGGATCGCGATCAGGTCCTGGAACAGGCGGCCGCCATGGTGCGCCACGCGGCAAGCTACACTTCCAATATTGAATTTTCGCCCATGGACGCCACGCGTTCCGACAGGGAGTTTCTATTTAGAATCGTCGAAAAGTGCATCGACGCCGGCGCCACCACGATTAACATTCCGGACTCCGTGGGTTACGCCATCCCCGAGGAGCTGGGCGATTTGTTTCGCGCCGTATTGGAAAACGTGCCCAACATTGACAAGGCCCGCCTGAGTTTTCACGGGCAGAACGACCTGGGTCTGTGCACGGCCAATTCCCTCACGGCCATTCAAAACGGGGTGCGTCAGGTGGAGTGCACCATCAACGGCATCGGCGAACGCGCGGGCAATACTTCCATGGAGGAAGTGGTCATGGCGATTCGCACGCGCAAGGATTTCCTCCAGTATCACACCGACATCAACATCGGCGAACTGTATCGCGCCAGCAAGATGGTGGAGAACCATTCCGGCATGCCCATTCAATGGAACAAGGCCATCGTGGGCAAGAACGCCTTTCGCCACGGCTCGGGCATTCACCAGGACGGCATTCTCAAACTACGCGAAACCTGGGAGATCATGGATCCCCGGGAGCTCGGCATTCCCATGGGCACCCAACTGGTCATGGGTAAACTGTCCGGTCGTCATGCCTTCAAGGTCCATCTCGAAGAGCTGGGTTACGACCTGAACGAAACCGAACTGGAACAGGCTTTTGCCGCGTTCAAGGAACTGGCCGATAAAAAACAGAATCCGGACGACCGAGATCTGGACGCCATCATAAACGACAAGCTGCACAAGGTGGAAAACCCCGCCTGGAAACTGGAACTGGTTCAGGTTTCGACGGGCAATACCGGTAAACCCACGGCCACTCTGCACCTGGTAAATCCGCAAGGCGATTCGCTGGTGGACGCGGCGGTGGGCGAAGGTCCCGTGGACGCCATCTACCGCGCCATGAATCGCATTACCGGGCTTTCGCCGGAGCTGACCGAGTTCTCCGTGAAGTCCGTCACCGAGGGCATCGACGCCCAGGGCGACGTGACCATTCGCATTGAACAGGACGGGCGCACCCACACCGGACGCGCCGCCGATACGGACATCCTGGTAGCCAGCGCCCGCGCTTATCTGAATGCGTTGAATCGAATGATTGCCCTCAGCGAACGCGCTTGAATATGTTCACCGCGGAGAGCGCGGAGTTTTTGTAGGCCATGATGTCGACTTGCTTATCGCGTCGCGAGCGATCTCAGGCGTTCACCAACCACCACGCAAGAAAAACCATCAATAGACCGGTTAACGAACGCCGCCCAACATCCTCCGCGCTCTTTGCGCCTCCGCGGTTCAACTAGCCAACATTCAATTCCCCGGCAAGGCCCGCAATTGCGCCAACCGTCTTTGCTTCGCGGGGGAATCATATTCTTTGTCCGTGAAGTTGCCCACGGTGTATTCCGCGGTTGTAAAATCGCCTTTATAGTACGGAATGACCATGCGCTTCGGGCGATCGTCGCGCAGATTCTTCAAGAACTTAGCCACTTCCGCCGGCGGTCGCGCCAGAATTTCAGGTTGGATGGCGTCCGTGTTGAGAATCCCGCGCAAGCCGGTCAGACGGTAGGGCCCGCTCCGATCGGCGTCGCGCAGAATCTTTCCATAGTATTCCAGCTCCACGAAGTGGCGGCCGGCGGTAAGCGTCGCGTCCTTTGCAAGCAATTCAGTCAATATTTTAACTTTCGATTCTGTCGGCAAAGCACCAGCTGTGAAGGCAAGTTCGTAGCGAACGCGGGGATCGGGG
>CAZGYS010000931.1:0-2042 GCA_964530305.1 uncultured Leptospiraceae bacterium | reverse complement strand
ACGGGAGACATTCTTTTCATCGATGAGATCCATCGCCTCAATCGCGCGTGCGAGGAAATTCTCTATCCCGCCATGGAAGACGGCTACATCGATTTCATCATCGGCGAAGGCGTCACCGCGCAGAGCATCAAGGTTCACTTGAAACCGTTTACGCTCATCGGCGCTACTACCCGGTCCGGCATGTTGACGACGCCCTTGAAAGCGCGCTTCGGCATGGAATTCAAAATGGAATACTACCAGGCGGAGGAGATCGCCGCGGTAATCCTGCGCTCCGCCGGTCTGCTGAATTTGGAGTTTACGCCCGAGGCGGCGCTGGTTACGGCGAAGCGTTCGCGCATGACTCCCCGCATGGCCAATCGCCTGGTGCGTCGCATTCGCGATTACGCCACGGTGGCCGGCGTCCCGAGCATTTCCCCGGACTTCGCGAGCGATTGCCTGGATAAACTGGGCGTCGACGATCTGGGCCTCAATGAAATGGATCGTAAACTACTGGCCCTCATGATTGAGCGCTACGGCGGGGGACCGGTGGGCATTAAGACCCTGGCGGCGCTGGTGGACGAGGAAGAGCGCACCCTGGAGGAAGATCATGAGCCCTACATGCTGCGGCGGGGTTTGTGGGAGAAATCGCCTCAGGGGCGATTGGTGACGCCGCTGGCCTTTGAGCACCTCGGGTACGAGGCGGCGGGAAACAAATCTGCCGGGGGAGATACTCCACCCGACCCGGGGCAACCGGATCTTTTTTAGCGCCGCCGGCCGTTTTCTTGCCCATTTTATCCCCGAGGCGATTTGAGCTTCGTCCAACTTACATTCATGTCAAAATTTCTGAAATTCATCAGCCGGCTGGATTTGCGCGTAGGCGGGGCCGATGAGACGGAAAAGCGCCTGGTGTTTTCCGGGCTCCCCGTTTTTCTGCTCTCTTCCCTGGTCATCGGTTTGTTCTATTCCTCCGGTTCGCTCTTGCCCAGCGACGCCGCTCGCAATCGGGCGGCGCGGCAACTGGCCGGCCAGGATAACCAGGTTTATCAGGTGCTCGTCGAGCAACAATACAGCCCGCCGCCGAAAACGAAACAGATTCGCGCGCTCTCCAATGTGACGGCCGAAGGCACGGGCCGCCTCACCAGGCAAAAGGGGTTTCATACCCTGACGCCCCATGATACGTTTCGCATGGAGGGCGGAAAGAGCAAGGGTACCGAGGGCGACGGCAAGCGCTTTCGCGACGGACCGGGTCCGTTCAAGTCCGGTCGTCGCGGCGGCACGGGCGGCGACAACCGGGCGATGATGCGCATCCCGTCCAACTATCGTTTCGAGCAGGCTACGCGATTAGGCTTTACCGTGGGCGGGCCCCTGTCCATTCCCCGGGTAAAGTTCGAGGGTTTTCGCTACTTTCAAAAAATGCTCCGTCAAATTCGCGCGAAGTTTTCGCCACCGGGCGCGAACTACGTGTATCGAGATCAATACGGCACGTTCACGCAGAACACCATCAAGCCTCAGGTGGTCAAGGTGCTGTTTCTCATCGATAAGCAGGGGCGCGTGCTGGACGTTCGCGTGGTCTCGCGCACCGTTCAAAAAATCGTCGAGCAAGCCTGCGTGGAATCTCTCATGGGGCAAAACTTCGGCCCGCCGCCCCCCGCCGTTCTCAAGAAAGGCAACATCATCGGCATCAACTTCATCTTCCCTCCCATCGGCTTTCGGCGCTAACCCGGCGCAATCTTCGTCTCCATTGCGCTCATAATTTCGGCTACTCAAGATCAGTCCCGCCCCCCATTGAGGGCGGGATTAGAGACGCTGGCGCGACTCAAAGGGTGGGAGGGAGCTTCCCGGGGAAGCGCGGCAAGGCGGGCGATGATATCGGAAAAAAAGAAAAAGTCAAGCGAATCGCCCGAAAAAATTTTGGCTGTTATGTACCCACCCGGCTCTGGTCAGGCATCACACGATATGATGAGTACGGGACTTTCGCCTGCGTCCAGGAGGCGAAAGTTCACGAAGGCGGCGCATTCCAGAATCGCCTCCTTGAGCCGCTGCCTCTCCAGATATGGTCGTGC
>CAZGYS010000930.1:0-2042 GCA_964530305.1 uncultured Leptospiraceae bacterium | reverse complement strand
CAGGGCGCGGCCCGTGAGCCCTCTTTCGAACTTATGAACGTGGCCGAGACCTATCTCAAGGGCGGCCAGTACGACTTCGCCGTTTACGCGTTTCAGAAATACATGGATCATTATCCCGGGGGTCGCTATGAGGCGCGCGCCCAGGAGATGCTGCAAACCGCTCGCAAGAATCAACCCTATCCCATTGGTTATCCGGCGCTGGAACCCGGACCGGCCGAGGACTATGCCGCGGACCTGGGGATCGGCAACAGCATGATGCCGGCGGCCGCGGCCGTGGACGACCCTTTCGCCTTGCCGCCGGAGCCGACCGAAACCGCGGCGCCGCCGCCCGCGGAAAAGGGCGTGAGTGATCTGCTCTTCGACGGGCTGGATCTCTACAGCAAGGAAGACTATGCCGGCGCCTTGAAGATTTACGAATCGGCCATGTCCGGCAAGAGCCTGAAGAATCAGGAAGAGGCCGACGCCTTCGGTCGCTGTCATTTTGAAAAAGCCCGCGCGCTCATTAAACTTGAAAAGCTCGAGGACGCCACGACCACGCTCTCGGCCTACATCAAGAAATTCCCCACGGGCGAATACGTAAAAGATTCCATCTATCACATGGGTCTGGCGGCGGAACTGCAGGGCAATACCGAGCGCGCGAAGACTCTCTACATGAAGACGGCTACCATGCCGCCCCCCGACAATATTACGGCGGAAGCGAAAAAACGACTGGAGAAACTGGGCTAAATGCTTCTGCCTGAATCGCTATTCGATAAATTCGGAAAGGTCTTCGAGCCGGGAGAGCTGATCTTCTGCGAGTTCGAACCCGGCAATGATTTCTATTTCATTCAGGAAGGCCGCGTCAAGATCGTAAAGACCATCGGCGGCAGCCAGAAGACCCTGGATGTCCTGGAGCCCGGAGACATTTTCGGAGAGATGGCCATCCTGGAAGAAGAGCCTCGCAGCGCGTCGGCCACCGCCGTGGATACCGTGCGGGCCCTGCACTTCAATCGCGAAAACTTCGACTCCCTGATGAACGGCAACCCGCAACTGGCGTATCGCCTGCTGGTGATTTTCTCCACGCGCATTTACGACGCCAAGCGTCGCCTGCAGATTCTACTCATCGAGGATATCCAGGCCAAGGTGGCCGACGTATTCCTCATGCTGGCCGAGAAGGATCCCGAGTACGGCAACATCACTCAGAAAGTTTTCAATATCACCGTGGACGACGTCGCCTCCTGGTGCGCTTCGCCCATCGGGGACGTGCAAAAGGTCATCAGCGGCTTCGTCAAACAAGGCAAGCTAGAACTCTTCGCGGACCGCATCGTGGTCAGCAACATCAACGACTTTTCGCGCATCGTGCACGCTAAAAAGAAAGCCATCTGGTAAGAGGCTCCCATGATTCCATCGTTTGCGCGCTCACGCGCTCTTCTTCGCATCCTTTTGCCCGCGGCGATTTTTCTGATCGGTGTCGGGTCCCTGGCGGCCCAGGACGCTCCCGACGACCAGAGCACGCCCCGTCGCGCGGTGCGCATGTTCCTGGATTCCTGCCGCGAAGGCAAATTCGACCAGGCCGCCCGGGTGCTGGATCTGGCCGGCGCCGGCATGGCCTCAGCGAAAGGCCCCGAACTGGCGCGTCATTTGAAATTCGTCCTGGACCAGAAGCTCTGGATCGATTACGCCCTGCTTTCGGACAACCCCGAGGGCGATACCGCGGACAAAAAGCCTTACGACGTGCTCGGGGAAATCGCCCTGGGCGAAAAAAAAGTCATTCTCTATCTTTCGCGCCGCGGCGGTAAGTGGCGCATCTCTCCGGCCACGGTGCGCGCCATCCCGAATCTGTACGCGCAATACGGCGCGGGTATTCTGGATCAATACCTCACTCCCTGGTTGCTGACCACGCGCGTGTGGGAATTGAAAGCCTGGCAGTGGATCGGTTTGCCCCTGGCGATTTTCTCCGCCTTCGTGCTGGCCTGGCTGTTTAACTTAATCGGCGCGCGCATCGCCATGAAGGTGGTCGGTAAGACCGCCGCCCTGTGGGACGACCGCCTGGTGACCATGTG